>JAYUPO010000265.1:0-10208 GCA_043760085.1 Burkholderiales bacterium | reverse complement strand
GCGGCCGCGCGCCGGCCGCGCCTTCTTCCAACGCCACGCGGGCCAGTGAATACAGGTAGTTGGCCGGCGTGATGAGAAAGCGCGCCTCGCGCTGGTTGCGCATGATCGAGCCGAGATCTTGAAACACCGCCAGCACCGCGCCCACCAGCAGCGCCACGCCGGCTAGCAGGCCCAACAGCTTGACCACCACGCTGCGCAGCCATGGCCCACGCTCGATGCGCACGCGCCACAGCAGCAGCAAGGGCAAACCGGCATAAAGCAAGAGGTGCGGCAGCAGGCCCAGCGTGAACAGCTCGCGCGCTTCGAGCACATCGGTGCGCAGCACGTTGCGCAGCATGCTGGTGTCCAGGTAGACGTTAAAGCGCTGCATGTAATACACGGCCATGGCCGTGGCCACGATCAACAACGCCGCCAGTGGCCGCGCCGTGAAGCGGTTGAACAGCAGGTTGAACAGGACGAAGTGCAACGCCCACAACGCCAGCGCCAGCGCCGCGATCCACCACCAGGTGTGTGGTGCACCCAGGGCGCGGCCGTCCAGCATCGCGGCCCAGAAGCGGCCGTTGCAGGCCAGCACAACCAGCACGGCGGCCAGCGCGGCCAGGGTGTGGCTGCGCAGGCGCGGGTGCCAGCGCCTGCAACGTTCGATGAAACTCACCAGGCGTCCACGAACGCGCGCCGCGGCATGCCGCCAACGGGCGGTGCGGCGGCCAGCACGCGGGCCAGCCAGGCGCGGGTGTCGGCGGGGTCGATCACGTCGTCAATCTCCAGGTGGCTGGCCATGTTCAACGCCTCGCCGCGGGCGATGGCTTGTCGCAGCAACTGTTCAAATAAGGCCTCGCGTGCGTCGGGCGCGGCGGCCTCCAGCTCCTTGCGAAAGCCCAGCCGCACCGAGCCTTCCAGCCCCATGGCACCGAACTCGGCGCTGGGCCAGGCCGCCGTGCCCACGGTGGCGTGGAAGTGGCCCGCGGTGAGCGCCATGGCACCCAGGCCGTAGCCGCGGCGCAGCACCACGCTGGCCACCGGCACGCGCAGCGCCGCGGCGGTGACGAACAACCGCCCCGCATGCCGCACCATGGCCGTTTTTTCCGACGCCGGGCCGACCATGAAGCCGGGCGTGTCCACCAGCGTGACCAGCGGCAAACCAAAGGCATCAGCCAGTTGCATGAAGCGCGCGAGCTTGTCGCAGGCCGGGGCGTCGAGCGCGCCGCCGAGGTGGTGCACGTGGCTGGCGGCGATGGCCACGGCACGGCCTTCGATGCGCGCCAGCACCGTGACCACGCCGGTGCCGAATTCGGGCCGCAGTTCAAGCGCGCTGGCGGCATCCACCAGCGTGTGGATGATGGCGCGCACGTCGTACAGCGCATTGCGGTTTTCGGGCACCGCCTGGCGCAGGGTTTGTTGATCGGCGCCGGGCATGCCCGCGGCCAGCAGCGGCGCCTGGAAGTAGGCCAGATATTGCTTGGCGGCGGCCACCGCGGCGGCTTCATCGGCCACGCGCACATCGACCACGCCGTTGGCCGCTTGAACGCTGATCGGGCCCACGTCGTCAGCCGCCACACGGCCCAGGCCGCCGCCTTCGATCATGGCCGGCCCGCCCATGCCGATGCTCGAGTTTTCAGTGGCGATGATGACGTGGCAGCAACCCAGCATGGCCGCGTTGCCGGCGAAACAGCGCCCGGCCACGATGCCCACCAGCGGCACCTGGCCGGCCAGCGCGGCCAGGGCGCCGAAGCTGGTGCAGTGCAGCCCGGCCACGGCGGGCGAATCAACGTCGCCCGGCCGGCCGCCGCCGCCTTCGGCAAACAGCACCAGCGGCAAATTCAGGCGCCGCGCCACATCGAGCAGCCGGTCGGTCTTGCCGTGGTTGAACGAGCCCTGGGTGCCGGCCAGCACGGTGTAGTCATAGCCCATCACCGCCACCTGCGCGCGCGCCGCACCCACCAGTGCAGCGTTGACGCTGCCGGTGCCGGTGATCAAGCCATCAGCCGGCGTGTTGGCTTGCAGGTCATCGAGCGTGCGCCGGCTGCGCTGCGCGGCCACGGCGAAGGCGCCGTATTCATTGAAGCTGTCGGCGTCGAGCAAATCGGCCACGTTGGCCCGCGCGCTGCGCCCACCGCGCGCGCTGCGCTGCGCCATGGCCTGGGGGCGGGCGGCGTCTTGCAGCAAGGCGCGGCGTTGGCGCAGGCGGGCCAGGTCAGCCCGTTCGCTGGCCGGGGCCGGCGCCGCGGGCCGGGCCAGCGTCACCGCGGCGGGCTCAAATTCGACCAGGGCCGCGCCTTCGTCCACCGCATCGCCCACGGCCACATGCAGCGCGCGCACATGGCCGTCGGCCGGGGCTTGCAGCGGCACTTCCATCTTCATCGATTCCAGCACCACCAGCACCTGGCCGGCATGCACCGCCTGGCCGGCGGTGACCTCGATGCCGATCACCGCACCTTGTACGGCTGCCTTCAAGGCCCGGGCCTGTGCACACACTGGGGTACCTTCATGCTTCGCATTCAGGGATTCGCCTTTCGGGCGGCCGGGCAGGCTCATGACGTGAACACCTCTGGTTGACTGCGCCCAGCACGTGGGCGGCGGCGACATTCTCCACGGGCCAGGCCAGCGGGCGGTTGTTCTAGACTTGCTCGCCTTCACAGCCCGACACGCTCGCATGTCCCAGGCCCCTGCCCTGCCTTTGCCCGCCTTGGCCAGCCTGGGGTTGGGCGAAGCTGCGTTGCAGGCCTGGCTGGACCAGATGCCCAACGCGCTGGCGCTGGTGGATGCCCCAAGTGGCCTCATCCAATGGGCCAATTCGGCGTTCGCCAACGCCACCGGCCGCGCCCGCCCTGATCTGCCGGGCCAGCCGGTGGGCGCGCTGTTCGACCTGGACTTGCCGGCCTTCGCCAGCCTGGCCCAAAGCGGTTTGCCGCGCGACGTGGGCCTGCACCATGCTGACGGGCGTGCCGGCCATGGCCGCTTGCAGTGCCAGCCGCTGCAAGGCAGCCTGTGCACCCTGACCTGGTGGCCCACCGACGAGCTGCATCAGATGCACGAGCTGCTCGAACTGACCCAGACCTTCGGCCGCCTGGGTGTTTGGACGCGCGACGTGCGCACCCAACAGGGCCAGTGGGATGACCAGATGTTCCGCTTCTTCGGGCTCGCGCAGTCCAGCCAGCCACCCAGTTTCGACCTGGCCTTGCAGACCGTGGTGGAGGAAGACCGCGAGCCCTTGCAACAAGTCTTCAACCAATCGATGCAGCAAGCCGGCCAGTACAGCCGCCGCTACCGCCTGCGCCGGCCCGATGGCACGCTGTGCCACGTGCACTCGCAGTGGGTGGTGCGCAGCGGCGCAGACGGCAGGCCGCAACGCGCCATGGGGGTGCTGGTGGACGACACCGAAACCATTGCCCGCGTCCAGTCCCACACGCAGACTTCCGCGCAGTTGCAGCTCGCGGTCGACCTGGGCAACATCCTGTACTGGCGCACCGACCTGGCCAGCGGCAAGGTGGCATTTAATGACCGGGCCCTGGCCCTGTATGGCCGCACGGGTCAGACGCCGTTGTCGCCCGAGGAACTGCGCCAGATCGTGCACCCCGACGACCTGGCCGAATACCTGGCCAAGGCCGGGGAAACCACGCGTGATGGCCGCCCGGTCGACATGGAAATACGTGTGCGCAATGCCCACGGCGCCTGGCGCGACGTGCTCACGCGCCGCGTGGCCCAGCATGACGGCCAGGGCCGCGCCGTGGCCATCCTGGGCGTGGGGCTGGACATCACCGAGCGGGTGCAGGAAACGCGCCGCGCCACGGTGCTGGCCCAGCGCGTGGAGATCGCCACCCAAGCCGCGGCGATCGGCTTCGTCAGCATCGACGCCGGCGCCGAGCGGCCGAACTGGAATGCGCAAATGCGCCTCATCCATGGCGTGACGCCGGACAGCCCGGAGCCCACGGTGCGCGACTGGTTGAAACACGCCGTCCACCCCGGCGACCGTGGCCGGGTGCGCAAGGCGGTGGCAAGCCTGGCGCAGGGCACAGCGCGGGAGTTCGACATCGACTTTCGGCTGCACCGGCCCGGCGGTGAATTGCGCCACGTGCGTTTTCATGCCCGCGCCGACAACCAGGGCGGACAAACCGTTTTCGTGGGCGTGATGATCGACGAGACCGAGGCCCGCGCCGCTGAACGCGCGCTGCGTGCGGCCAACGAACGTGCCGCGCTGGCCGTGCACGGCACCGGCCTGGGCACCTGGGAGATCGACCTGCGCAGCGGCACCACCTTTTGGGACGAACAGATGTGGCAGCTACGCGGCCTGGCGCCGCGCGCCGCCGCGCCGAGTGAAGAAGAACGCCGCGAGCTCATCCACCCCGATGACCGCGCGCTGGTCGACACCAACCTGGCCCGGGCCATTGCCGATGCCGGCCCGGCGCACTACGAATTCCGCTGCCGCCTGCCCGATGGGCAGTGGCGCTGGCTGGCCTCGCGCTCGCTGGCGCAGCGCGACGAGCAAGGCCGCACGGTCGGCCGCCTGGGTGTGAACTGGGACATCACCGACACCAAGAACGCTGAAGGCGCACGCCACGAACGTGCCGTGGCCGAACGCGACAGCCGGGCCAAGTCGCAGTTCCTGGCGCGCATGAGCCACGAACTGCGCACGCCGCTGAACGCCGTGCTGGGCTTCACCCAGATGCTGCAAAACGACGGCGAAAGCTCCAGTGCCGAAACACGCAAGCGCCGGCTCGACCACATTCGCGCCGCCGGGCAGCACCTGCTGTCGCTGATCAACGAGGTGCTCGACCTGTCCAGCCTCGAAGGCGGCGAGGTGCGGGTGCAGTTGGGCCCGGTGGCGCTGGGCCCGCTGGTCGACGCAACGCTGCCGTTGGTGGAAGAGCTGGCGCGCCAACGCAAGGTGCAGCTGCGCGCGGGCAGCGTGGCCGGCGTGGCCCAGGCCGACGCCACGCGGCTGCGCCAGGTGCTGCTGAACCTGCTCACCAACGCCATCAAATACAACGCCGCGGGGGGCTCGGTCACGGTCAGCGCCGAGCCGCGCGCCGAATGGGTGGTGCTGCGCATCAACGACACCGGCCGCGGCATGAGCGACGAGCAGTTGCGCCATGTCTTCGAGCCGTTCAACCGCCTGGGGCTGGAGCAGGAAGACATTGAAGGCACGGGCATCGGGCTGGCCATCGTCAAGGCCCTGGTTGAACGCATGGGCGGCTCGGTGCACGTGGACAGCACACTCGGTGTGGGCAGCGTGTTCGAGCTGCGCCTGCCCCTGGCCGCGCCGGCGGCCGAGCCGGCGCTTGGCGCGGCCGAGGTGGCGGCACAGCGGGTGCACCTGGCCGGCACGCGCCGGCCCGGCGAGCGGCCGACGCTGCTCTACATCGAAGACAACCCGGTCAACGTGCTGATCGTCGAGGAATTGGTCAACCACCGCACCGGGCTGCAATTCAGCGCCGCCGGTGACGGCACCAGCGGGGTGGCGCGCGCGCGCGAGCTGCGGCCCGACCTGATCCTGGTGGACATGCAGTTGCCCGATTTCGACGGCATCGAGGTGCTGCGGCGGCTGCGCGCCGACCAGTTAACGAAAGACATCACCTGCATTTCGCTTTCGGCCAACGCCTTGCGCCAGGACGTGGACGCCGCCCTGGCTGCCGGCTTTGCCGACTACTGGACCAAGCCGCTGGACTTCAAGGCCTTTTTGACGGCGCTGGACGGCCTGTTCGGCCCGGCCGCGGCGGCCGATATGGCCGGGTTCGATTGAACCCCGGGCTGAACCCGGGTTGAGGCTCAAGCCGGCTGCGTGTCTTCGATCAAACCACGCTTGCGCAACATGGGCTGCACCTCGGCGGCGCGACCCCTGAACGCCGCATAGGCCGCACCCGGCTCCAGGCTGTTGCCGCTGCTGTAGATGTAGCGCTTCAGGCGCTCGGCGACGGCCGGGTCGAAGGGGCTGCCGGCTTCTTCGAAGGCACCGTAGCCGTCGGCGTCCAGCACCTCGGCCCACAGGTAGACGTAGTAGCCCGCGGCATAGCTCGAGCCGCTGAACAGGTGCTGGAAGTGCACCAGCCGGTGGTTCACGCCCACGGCCGCCGGCAGGCCCAGCTCGCGCAAGGTGTCGGCCTCGAACGCGCACAGGTCGGCGGGCGGCTCGCTGCCCGGCAGCGCATGCGCGGCCATGTCCACCAGCGCGCTGGCGGTGTAGCGCACCGTCTCGTAACCCTGGTTGAAGCGGCGCGCGCGCTGCATGCGCTCGATCAGCTCGCGCGGCATGGGCTGGCCGGTTTGATGGTGCCGCGCATGGCGCTCCAGCACCTCGGGCTCGGTGATCCAGTGCTCGAAGATCTGCGACGGCAGCTCGACAAAGTCGCGCAGCACCTGGGTGCCCGACAAGCGCTCGTAGGTGACGTTGCTGAGCATGCCGTGCAGGCCATGGCCGAACTCATGGAACAGGGTGCGCGCGTCGTCCAGCGACAGCAGCGTGGGCTGCCCCGGCGCGCCCTTGGCGAAATTGTTGTTGTTCAGGATCACCGGCACCGCCGGCGCGCCGCCGGGCTCGTTGCGGCTTTGCCAGCGCAGCGCACTCATCCAGGCGCCGCTGCGCTTGGAGGGCCGCGCAAAGTTGTCTTGCAAAAACACCGCCACCAGCCGGCCCTGGGCATCGCTCACCTCGTAGGCGGCCACGTCGGTGTGGTAAACGGGCACGTCTTCGCGGCGTTTGAATTGCAGGCCGAACAGACGCTGCGCGCAATCGAACGCCGCCGCCACCACCTGCGGCAGCGGAAAGTACGGTTTGATCTCGGCGTCGTCCACCGCGTAGCGCTGCTGGCGCACTTGTTCGGCCCAGTAGCGCCAGTCCCAGGCCTGCAGCGGCTCGCTCACGCCGGCGCTGAGCATCTGCTGTTCGAGCGCCTGCTGTTCGCGCGCCAGCGCCGCCAGCGCCCGCGGCCACACCTCGCCCAGCAGGCCCTGCACCGCCTGCACGCGCCCGGCCATGGTGTCGGTGAGCGCATAGTCGGCATAGCTGGCCTGGCCATGCAGCCGCGCCTGCTCGTTGCGCAGGCGCAGGATCTGGCGCGCCACCTCGCGGTTGTCGTGCTCACCTTCATGTTCGCCGCGGCCCACCCAGGCGGCCCAGGCCTGCTGGCGCAAATCGCGCCGGGTGGAGAAGGTCAGGAACGGCACCACCAGTGAACGCGACAAGGTAATCACATGCTCGAGCGCGCCGCAACCGCGATCAACGCCCGCCTGGCGCGCCGCGGCGCGCACCGATTCGGGCAGGCCGGCCAGTTCGGCCTCGGTCTTGAGCACCAGCATGAACGCCGCTTCGTCATGCAGCACGTTCTGGCCAAAGCGCGTGGTCAGCTCGGCCAGCTCTTCCATCACCGCGCCATAGCGCTGCTGCGCCGCGCCTTGCAGCCGCGCACCCGAACGAACGAAGTCGAGGTGCACGCGCTCGGTGAGCCGGAGTTGTTCCGCGCTCAAGGCCAAGGCGTGGCGTTGCGCGTGCACGGCGTCGATGCGGGCAAACAGGCCGGCGTGCATCGACACCGCATTGCCATGTGCCGCCAGCGGCGCGGCCATGTCGCGCTGCACGGCTTGCAAGGCCGCAGAGGTGTGCGACGCGGTGAGGTTGTAGAACGCCGCTTCAATGCGCGCCAGCAGGCGGCCGCTGCGGTCAAACGTGGCCAGGGTGTTGTCGAAGCTCGGCGGCGCGGTTTGTTCAGCGATCTCATCGAGCTCGGCACGGTGCGCCAGCATGGCCGCGGCAAAGGCCGGGGCGAAGTGGCCGGGCTCGATCAAATCAAACGGCGGCAGGCCATGCACGGTGTGCCAGCTTTGCAGCAACGGGTTGGCTTCGGTCATGGCTTGCTCCCTGGTGGGCCCCGGTGAGGGCAGGCGCGCATCATGCCGCATCGTGTCGTCGTGGCGTCGTGTCGTCGTGACAGGGGGCCCTGGCTACACTGCGCGGCCCCTTTTGCACAGACCGTGAGCCAGCGTCGATGAGTTCATTGCAAGACATGCTTGACAGCCGCCAGCGCGAAGGCGAACGCATTCACTTCGAACTGGGCGATGCCTGGCTGCAAGGGCGCACTGCGTTCGGCGGCGTGGTGGCGATGCTCGGTGCGGCGGCGATGCGCGACGTGGCCGGCGCCGCCTGGGGCGCAGAGGTGCGTTTGCGCGCGCTGCAAACCAGCTTCGTCGGCCCGGTCGGCGCGGGCCGGCTCACAGTGGCTGTGGAGCTGCTGCGCCAGGGCCGCAACGTGGCCCAGGTGGCGGCGCGCATCCACCAGGGCGGCAGCATCACCACCGCGCTGCTGGGCACCTTTGGCGCTGACCGGCCGACCACCCTGCCCACCCACTGCCCGTTGCCACCCACGCCGCGGCGCCCCGCCCCGGCGGCCACGCCCAGCACCGGCCTGCGTGAGCCGCGGCCCGGCACGCCGGCCTTTTTGCGCCGCTTTGACATGCACTGGAGCGATGGCCCGCCGCCTTTCAGCGGCGGCAGCGGCCTGCGCACCGAGTTCCACCTGCGCCTGCGCGGCAGCGACGCGCTGGCGCTGGACGCCGAATTGCAAACCGTGCTGCTGGCCGACTTGCCGGCCACGCCGCTGGTGGGCCACCTGCGCGAGCCGGCGCCCAACAGCTCGGTGTCCTGGGCGCTGGAGCTGCCGCGCGCGGCGCCGCCACCGGGCACGGGCTGGTGGCAAATGGAGTGCGAGTCGCTCGCCGCGGCGGGCGGCTACGTCAACCACACGGCACGCATGTGGGCGCCGGGCGGCGCGCTGGCGGCGCTGTGCACACAAGTGGTGGCGGTGTTTGCCTGAGCGCCCAGCGCAAGCCTGAGAGCCTGTGCCATGCTGAAGCCAGTTATCCTGTTGATCCACTTGTTTGCCGCCCTGTGCGGCTTGTTCATGCCCATGACCGCTGCTGCGCAAGACGACCCCCACCTGTGGCTGGAAGATGTATTGGGCGACAAGGCCCTGGCCTGGGTGCGCGAGCGCAATGCCAGTGCGCGCCAGGTGCTGCAAGCGCACCCGCGCTTCGAACGCATGCGCGACGACATCCTGCGCGTGCTCGATTCGAAAGAGAAGATCCCGGCCGTCTCGCGCCGCGGTGAGTGGCTCTACAACCTGTGGCAAGACGCGGAGCACCCGCGCGGCCTGTGGCGCCGCACCAGCCTGGCCGAATACCGCAAGGCGCAGCCGCAATGGGACGTGCTGCTCGACATCGACGCGCTGGGCAAGGCCGAAGGCGAGAACTGGGTCTGGGGCGGCGCGGCCTGCCTGCCGCCGCATCATGAGCGCTGTTTGCTGTCGCTGTCGCGCGGCGGGGCCGACGCCAAGGTGGTGCGCGAATTCGACATCGCCACACGCGCCTTCGTCAAAGGTGGCTTCATCCTGCCCGAGGCCAAGTCCGACATTGAGTGGATCGACCTGAACACGGTCTATGTGGGCACCGATTTCGGCCCAGGCAGCCTCACCGATTCGGGCTATCCGCGCGTTGTCAAACGCTGGCAGCGTGGCACGGCGCTGGGCGCCGCGGTCACCGTGTTCGAAGGCAAGAAAGAAGACGTGGCCGCCGGCGTGAGCGTGGACCTCACTCCCGGCTTCGAGCGCACCGTGTTCGGCCGCTACCTTGACTTCTACAACAGCGCGCAATCGCTGCTCAAGGGCGACCAACTGTTGCCGCTGCCCAAGCCGCAGGACGCCTCGTTGAGTTTCATGCGCGACTGGGTGCTGATCGAATTGCGCAGCGCCTGGGTGCAAGGCGACAAGACCTGGCCGCGCGGCGCGCTGCTGGTGGCACCGGCCGATGCCTTCATGGCTGGCAAGGCCGAGTTCCAGGCCCTGTTCACGCCCAGCGCCACGCGCTCACTGGCCGGGCACACCCACACCCGCAGCCGGGTGCTGATCAATGTGCTCGACAACGTGGCCAGCCGGGTGCAGGAGTGGCGCATGCAAGACGGCGGCTGGCAGACGCGCGAAGTGCATGCGCCCTTTCCCGGCACGCTGGGCTTGCAGGCCTTGCACGACGAGCATGTGGCCGGCGACGCTTTGGGCGAAAACTACCTGCTCAGCTACACCGATTTCGTCACACCCGATTCATTGCTGCTGGCGCGCACCGGCAGCGACGAGCGCGAACTGCTGAAGGCCCGCCCGGCGTTTTTCGACGCCCAGGGCATGCGCGTCGAGCAACGCTTTGCCCTATCGAAAGACGGCACCCGCGTG
>JAYUPO010000264.1:0-3844 GCA_043760085.1 Burkholderiales bacterium | reverse complement strand
TTTCACGCACCTTGGCCGGCAGCGGCTTGGCCGCGGCGTCCCACAGGCGCACGTTGAACGCGGTGTCCGATGCAGCCAATTGTTTGATCTGGTTGACCTGGTCTTCGGGCACGGCAAACACCGCGTCGCGCGCGCCATCGAGCGCCAGGCGCAGCACCGTTGCGCCGGCCGCCAGCACCGCGCCGGGCTCGGCCTCCACCGCGGTGACGACGCCGCCGGCGCTGGCCACCAGGCTGGTGTAACCGGCCTGGTTGCCCATCATGCCGGCGTTGGCGCGCGCTTGATCCAACTGCGCCTGCGCGGCCTTCAAGGCCATGTCGCGGCGGTCGAGTTCGGCCGAGCTGATGAAACCCTGTTCGCGCAGTTCCTTGAAGCGCTTGAAGTCGGCCGCGGCCATGTCGAAACTGGCCTGCGCCGCAGCCGTTGCCGCCTTGGCCGCATCAGCACTGAGCTTCATGTCCAACGGATCGAGCTGCGCCAGCATCTGGCCGGCGCGCACGGTTTGGCCGACCTCCACCTGCCGCTTGAGCAGCTTGCCGCCGATGCGAAAACCCAGCCGGGCTTCGCTGCGCGGCTTGATCTCGGCGGCGAATTCATGGCTGCCACCCAACTGGCCCGCGCCCACCACCACGCTGCGCACGGCGCGCACGGGTTCGGGCACGGCGGCGGGGGGCGAACAGGCGGCCAAGGCCAACGTGGCAAGAAGGGCCATCAGGGCATGGGGGCGGCCGGGTCGTTCGGTCATGCGGGCTCTTTTCAGGTCTTGGTGTTGTTAATGACTGACTGGTCAGTAACTCTAGTGAAGCCCGGCTGCAATGTCAAACCTCAAGGCCAAGACACTTCGGTCAGCCTGGTTGTGGGCCGGCCAGCGGCGTGGTGCCGCCTCGCAACGCTGCGCCGACAATCCGCTGCGTGAGCATCGATCACTACGAGAACTTCCCCGTCGCCACCCTGTTGTGCCCGGCCGCCATTCGCCCCGCGGTGGTGGCGCTGTATCGCTTCGCCCGCACTGCGGACGACCTGGCCGATGAAGGCAATGCCGGTGCGGCGGCGCGGCTGGGCGACTTGCTCGCCTACCGCAGTGAACTCGTTGCTGCGTTGGCCGGGCAACCTATTGCGGGCCGCTGGCCGGCCATCTTCGCGCCCCTGCGCGCCGCCGTTCAGCAGCACGCGCTGCCCAGCCAGCCGCTGCACAACCTGCTCGATGCCTTCGAGCAAGACGTTCGCAACCCGCCCTACCCTGACCGCGCGACGCTGCTTGACTACTGCCGCCGCTCGGCCAACCCGGTGGGCCGGTTGATGCTGCATCTGCATGGCGTGGGCGATGCGCAATCTCTGCGCGAATCTGACGCCATCTGCACGGCGCTTCAGCTCATCAACTTCTGGCAAGACCTGAGTCTGGATCAGCCACGCGGACGCAATTACGTCCCGCACAGCGACGCGGCCCACCATGGCCTGTTGACGCAGCCGTTAGGCGCCGTGCCCCCCGATCAAACCCGCCCGCTCGTGCAAGACCTGTGCGCGTGGGCCGAAGGGTTGATGCATGACGGCGCGCCGCTGGCCTTGCGCGTGCCGGGCCGTGCCGGCTGGGAATTGCGCCTGGTGGTGCAAGGCGGGCTGCGCATTCTTGAGAAAATTCGCGCCATGGACCACGCCACCCTGCAGCGCCGCCCGCGCCTGACCCGGCTTGATGCACCCTTGCTGCTGTGGCGCGCCCTGGTCATGCGCACGCCGGCAGCCGCTGCGCGGGCCGCGGCATGACGCCGCAGCAGTATGTGCAGGACAAGGCGGCGCGCAGCGGCTCGTCGTTCTATTACGCCTTCGCGTTCCTGCCGCCGCCACGCCGCGCCGCCATCACCGCGTTCTATGCCTTTTGCCGCGAGGTCGATGACGTGGTGGACGAGGTGCAGGACGCCGGCGTGGCCGCCACCAAGCTCGACTGGTGGAAGCGCGAGGTGGCGGCGGCCTTTGCCGGCACGCCCAGCCACCCGGTGACCCAGGCCTTGATGCCGCATGCGCAGGCGTTCAACATCGAACAACGCCATCTGCTCGCAGTGATCGACGGCTGCGAGATCGACCTGCAACAAGTGCGCTTTCTCGACTATCCCGGCCTGGCGCACTACTGCCACCTGGTGGCCGGCGTGGTGGGTGAAGTGGCGTGCAACATCTTCGGGCGCAGCAGCGAGCAAACCGTGTTGTTCGCGCACAAGCTGGGCCTGGCGATGCAGTTGACCAACATCATCCGTGACGTGGGCGACGATGCACGGCGCGGCCGCATCTACCTGCCACTGAACGAGTTGCAGCAGTTCAATGTCAAGGCCAGTGAAATCTTGCAGCGCCAGGCCCCCTGGGGCTACAGCGAACGCTTCAGTGCGCTGATGCGCATGCAGGCCGAACGCGCGCACCGCACTTACGACGATGCACTGCGCCTGCTGCCGGCACAAGACCGGCGCGCCCAGGTGCCGGGGTTGATGATGGCCAACATCTACCGCACGCTGCTGCGCGAGATCGAGGCCGATGACTTTCGCGTGCTGCATCAGCGCACGTCGCTGGGGCCGGCGCGCAAGATCTGGATCGCCCTGCGCACGCGCTGGCGCCAGGCCTGATGGCGCGACGGCCGACCGGCAAGCGGGTGGCCGTTATCGGCGGCGGCTGGGCCGGGCTGGCCGCGGCCATCGACCTGGTGCACGGCGGCTGCGACGTGGTGCTGTATGAGATGGCCGCGCAGTTGGGTGGGCGCGCGCGCAGCGTGCATGTCGATGGCCTGGAACTCGACAACGGCCAGCACATCCTGATCGGCGCCTACACGCAGACCCTGGCGCTGCTGCAACGCATCGGCGTCGATGCCAGCACCGTGCTCAGCCGCCAGCCTTTGAGCCTGTGCGCGCCCGACGGCACGGGCTTGCGCCTGCCGAGCGGCCACCCGGTCTGGGCCTTTGCGCGCGGCGTGTGGGCAACCAAGCACTGGAGCGTGGCCGAGCGCGCCGCCTTGCTGCGCACCGCCGCCGGGTGGGCCGCGCGCGGGTTTCGTTGCCCGCCGCAGCAGACCGTGGCCGGATTGACGGCGCGGCTGCCACGGCGCCTGTGCACCGAGCTGTTTGAGCCGCTGTGCGTGGCGGCGTTGAACACACCCGCCGCGCAGGCCAGCGCGCAAGTTTTCCTGCGCGTGCTGCGCGACGCCTTGTTTGCCGGGCCGGGGGCGTCAGACCTGCTGCTGCCGCGCCGCGGCCTGAGCCAGCTGTTGCCGGCTCCTGCGCAAGCCTGGCTGCTGGCGCACGGCGCGAACATCGAGCTGAGTACACGGGTGCAGGCCCTGGCGCGCGACGGCGCGGGCTGGCTGGTGAACGGCGTGCGCTTCGATGCCGCCGTGTTGGCTTGCACCGCGGCGCAAGCGGCCACGCTGGCCGAGCCCTTGAACGCCGCCTGGGCGGGGCAGGCGCGATCGCTGCGCTATGAACCCATCATCACCGTATACCTGCAAGCGCCCGGGGCACGCTGGCCCAGCCCGATGGTGGCGCTGGCGTGCAGTGATTTGGCGCCGGCCCAGTTCGCGTTCGATCTCGGCGCATTGGGTGGCGCCGCGGGCGTGTTCGCGCTGGTCATCAGCGGCGCGCGCACCTGGGTGGAACGCGGGCTGGAGGCTGCGGCCCAGGCCTGCCAGCGCCAGGCCGTGCAAGGCTTTCCCGCCCACACCTGGCCACACCCCCCCACCGTGCTGCGCACCTTGGCGGAAAAGCGCGCCACCTTCGCCTGCACCCCCGGCTTGCAGCGCCCGCCCATGCAAGTGGCGCCGGGGCTGCTGGCGGCGGGCGACCATGTTCAAGGCCCCTACCCGGCCACGCTG
>JAYUPO010000263.1:0-10216 GCA_043760085.1 Burkholderiales bacterium | reverse complement strand
TGCCTCGACGCTGATGGCCTGCCAAGGCCCGGATGCCGATGCTGCCTTGCCAACGGACACGCGGTTGGCCTACATTCTGTCCGGCGGGGACGACTACGAACTCGCCTTCACCGCGCCAACAGCCCGGCAGGCCACCGTGTTGGCCGCTGGCGCCCAGGCCGGGGTGACGCTGACACGCATCGGGCAAATTGAAGCCGCGCCCGGCTTGCGTTGGCTAGACAACGCCGGCGCCACCATGACACAGCGCTTCCACGCCTTCGACCACTTCAAGCCATGACCGCACCGCGCCGCGCCAGCGCGGGCCTGATGTTCGAGCACCCGGCCCATTTGCTGGCGCTGGGCTTTGGCAGCGGCCTGGCGCCGCGCGCCCCCGGCACCGTGGGCACGCTGTGGGCCTGGCTGACGTGGCTGCTGTTGGCACGCTGGCTGGGTGATGCGCAGTGGGCGCTGCTGCTCGCCGCTGGCTTGCTGGTGGGCGTGTGGGCGTGCACCGTGTGTGCCCGCAGCCTGGGTGTGAGCGACCCCGGCGCCATCGTCTGGGACGAGATCGTCGCCTTCTGGCTGGTGCTGTGGCTGGCCATGCCCATGGGGCTGTGGGGCCAGCTCGCTGCCTTTGCGCTGTTCCGTTACTTTGATGCCGCCAAGCCCGGCCCTGTAGGCTGGGCCGACCAGCTTTTCAAGGCCGCCCCGGGCGCGCCGATCACCTGGCGCGCCGGCCTGGGCATCATGCTCGACGACCTGGTCGCGGCGGCCTGCACCCTGCTCGTCATCAGCCTGTGGCGCATCCTGTTCCTGTGATGCAGCGAAGGCGGCTGTATCTGGACGAAGCGGCTTGGTATGGCGCCGCCACTTCGTGGCTCGCACAATGAGCCGTTCGATCTGCTTCTACGGCATTTGCCATGCATGACGCCTTCGGCAACCCTGTCACCGTCACCAGCGCCGCGGCCCAGACCGCTTACGACCGTGCGGTCGATCTGCACCTGCACGCCTGGCCCGGCGTGGCGCAGGCGCTGCAGGCGGCGCTGGCGCTGGCACCTGGCTTCGCACTGGCCCATGCCGCGCTGGCGCTGTGGCATGGCACCTGGGGCCGGGGCGCCGCGGCCCGCGAGTCCCTGGCGCAGGCCCGCTCGCACACTGCAGGCACCACGCCGCGCGAGGGTTCGCAGTTGAGCATCGTCGCGGCCATCGTCGAAGGCCGCGCTGCCGATGCGCTGCAACAGGTGCTCGAACACACCAGGCTGTACCCCACCGACGCGTTGGCCGCTTCAACCGCCATGGGCGCCTACGGCTTGCTGGCCTTCAGCGGCCGCGCCGACCACAACGAAGCGCGCTACGACCTGCTGGAAGGCCTGGCCGGACATTTTCCCGAGGAGCTGCCCTGGCTGCTGAGCAACCGCGGCTGGGCCCGCATCGAGCTGGGGCGCGTTGATGAGGGCTTGGCGATGGCCCAGCGTGCCATCGCCATCCGCCCGCAAAACGGCCACAACGCCCACATCGTGATGCATGGTCTGCACGAAGGCGGCGACGCGCACGGCGTGCTGGACTTCGCCGCTGCCTGGCTGCCCGGTTATGACGACAGTGCGCTGATGTGGGGACACTTGCAATGGCATGCGGCGTTGGCCGAACTGGCCCTGGGCAGTGAAGACGCCGCCGTGGCGCGCCTGCTCGGCCCCATCGTCAGCTACCTCGGGCGCGGCACGCCTTTCATGGGGCTGGCCGACATTGCATCGCTGCTGTGGCGCCTGGGCCTGCGCCGGCTGCCAGCATTGCCGTGGGCCGAGGCGCAGGCGCATGCTGGCGCGCATTTCCCGAACGGATCGAACGTCTTCGGCGAACTGCACCTGGCCATGATCGCCGCCGCGCGGCGTGATGCCGGCTCGCTGACCGCGGTGCAAGAGCGCCTGCGGGCTGTTGCGCAGCGCGGGCATGCCGGGGCGCCCGTGGCGCTGGACTGGGCCGCGGCACTTCAGGCCCTGGTGAAAGGTGATGTTGGCGCGGCACAGGTGGCACTCGCCACGTGCCAGCGCAGCCTGGCGCGTCTGGGCGGCAGCCACGCGCAACGTGGCGTGGTTGACGAGACGGTTGCCGCACCACGGCTGCCCGCCGCTTGAGCATCAGCCCCGCCCGTGTGCCATGAACCTGAACGACTTTGAACCCGATGTCCTGGCGTTGGCCGCCGCCCTGCGCGCGCGCGGCTGGCTGCTGGCCAGCGCCGAGAGCTGCACCGGCGGCCTCGTCGCCGCGGCCTGTACGGCGCTGGCCGGTTCGAGCGACTGGTTCGAGCGCGGCTTCGTCACCTACAGCAATGCCGCCAAGACCGAGATGCTGGGCGTGCCCGCGGCGCTGATCAAACGCCACGGCGCGGTGAGCCAGCCCGTGGCCGTGGCCATGGCGCAAGGCGCACTGAATCATTCCTTGGCGCACCTCGCCGTGGCCGTCACCGGTGTGGCCGGCCCGGCCGGTGGCACGCCGGCCAAGCCGGTGGGCACGGTGTGGTTGGCTCTGGCCGTGCGCGGCACCCCGGCCCGGGCGCAGTTGTTGCAACTGGGTGGCGACCGCGCGGCCGTGCGCGCGCAGACCGTGAGCGTGGCGCTGCGCGCATTGCTGGCCTGCGCCGCATGAGCGCGCCGGGCCGCTCCCAAGCGCTCATCCCGAAGCACGCAGTGCGCAGGGTAGTCCAGTGAGCCTGCCCGGCCGCCCGAAAGGCGAATACCGGAAGGCGCAGCCTGAAGGTACACCAATGAACGTGCTGCTGTGCGGCCAGTGGCCCGAGGCTGAAGCGCAGGCCTGGCACGCGGCGCTGAGCCGGGCCGCGCCCGACGTGGCCTGGTTGAACGACGAACAAGCCGCTGCACAGGCGCACAACATTGAAGCCGCGGTGGTGGCCAACCCGGCGCCGGGCAGCCTGAGCGCCTACCCAAACTTGCGGCTGATCCAAAGCCTGTGGGCCGGCGTGGATCGGCTGCTGGCCGACCCCAGCGTGCCGCAGCACGTGCCCATCGCCCGCATGGTCGACCCCGCCCTCACCGCGGCGATGGTTGAAACCGCGCTGTGGGCCACGCTGGCGCTGCATCGCGGCTTCTTCACCTACGCCACGCAACAGCGCCAGCAGCACTGGCAGCCGCTCGCACAACGCCGCGCCGCTGAAGTGAACGTGGCCGTGCTCGGCCTGGGCGTGCTGGGCAGTGCCGTGGCACGGTGCCTGGCTGCGCAGGGCTACGCCGTGGCGGGCTGGGCGCAGCAGGCCAAGCCGCGGCCGGGCTTGTTGAACGCTGTGTCGCACTCAGTGAGCGGTTTGGCGGCGCTGCCCGGCCTGCTGGCGCGCAGCCAGATCGTCATCAACCTGTTGCCGCTCACGCCGGCCACGCGCGGCCTCATCAACAGCACGTTCCTCAGCCACCTGCCGCGCGGCGCCGGGCTGGTCAACCTGGCGCGTGGCGCCCATGTGGTCGATGCCGATCTGCTGGCCGCGCTGCACAGCGGCCAGTTGGCGCACGCCGTGCTCGATGTCTTTCACACCGAGCCGCTGCCCGCCTCGCACCCCTACTGGTCGCACCCTCAAGTCACCGTGTTGCCGCATGCCGCGGCGCTGACCGATGAGCGCAGCGCCGCCGCCGTGGTGGCGGCCAACCTGCGCGCGCTGGCGCACGGGGCGCCGCTGCAGCACCTGGTGCTGCGCGCGCTGGGTTACTGATTCGCCGGCGATTCGCAAGCGCCTGGGCACAATCCCACCACCCACTTGAATTGAACCCATGGTGCAAGACCTTCAAAGCTGGCTCGGCCGAAGTGAAACGTTAGTCGATGACATCACGGCCACGCCCGTGCGCGCGCTGGCCGCCACGCTCGACCACCCCGACGCTGCCGTGCCGGCCGGCACGCCACTGCCGCCGCTGTGGCATTGGCTGTACTTCCTGCCGCTGCGCCGGGGCAGCGACATCGGCCCCGACGGCCACCCGCGGCGCGGCGGCTTCATGCCGCCGGTTGAGCTGCCGCGGCGCATGTGGGCGGGCAGCCAGTTCGAATGGCATGCGCCCATCTGCGTGGGCGATGCGGTCATACGCAGATCGACCATTGCCAAGGTCAGCAGCAAGGAAGGGCGCAGCGGCAAGCTGGTGTTCGTGACGGTGCGCCACGATGTGTTCTGCAACGGCGCCGCGCAGCCGGCCTTGGTCGAGCATCACGACATCGTCTACCGCGAAGCGCGCCAGCCGGGCGACGCTGACCCGGCGCCGCAAGCCGCGCCAGCCGCGGCGCCGTGGCGGCGCGAGGTCACGGCCGATGAAGTGCTGCTGTTCCGCTACAGCGCGCTCACCTTCAACGGCCACCGCATCCACTACGACCGGCCGTACGCCACTCAAGCCGAAGGTTACCCGGGCCTGGTGGTGCACGGCCCGTTGCTGGCCACCTTGCTGCTCGATCTGCTGCGCCGCCACGCGCCGCACGCCGAGGTGACGAGTTTTCAGTTCCGCGCCGTGCGGCCCACGTTCGACGGCCAGGCCTTCACGCTCAACGGCAGCCCGAATGTCAGCGCAAACACGAGCGAAAACAGCAAGACCGTGAAGCTGTGGGCGCAAGACCACGCAGGCTGGCTGACGATGGACGCCGTTGCCACGCTGCGCTGAACCCCAACCTCCACCCTTCACCCTGCGCCCGGCGCATCGCCAAACATGGACTTGCATCTGAAAGGCCGCACCGCATTGGTCACCGGCGCCAGCGTGGGCATTGGCCGCGGCATCGCACTGGCCCTGGCCGAAGAAGGCGTGCACCTGGCGCTGACCGCGCGACGGCTCGACAAGCTGGAAGAAGTGGCCGCCGCCATCGTTGCCGCCGGTGGCATCCAGCCCGTGCTCATCGAGCAGGACATGGTTGCAGAAGACGCCGCGCAGCGCCTGGCCACCGCCGCGGTGCAGGGCCTGGGCCAGGTGCACATCCTGGTCAACAACGCCGGCGGCTCGCGCAGCTTCAAGGAGCTGCATGTCAGCGAAGCGCAGTGGCAGGAAGCCATGACGCTGAACTTCCACCGCCCGCGCCAATTGGGCGATGCGTTGATCGACCCGATGATTGCGCGGCGCTGGGGCCGGGTGATCAACATCACCGGCAAGAGCGAGCCCGAGCACATCAACGGCGCGTTTTGCGCCAAGGCCGGGCTGCACAGTTGGGCCAAGGGCCTGAGCCGCATGGTCGGGCCGCATGGCATCACCGTGAACTGCATCCCGCCCGGGCGCATCCACAGCGAACAAATCCTGCGCAACTACACGCCCGAATACCGGCAGTGGCAGTGCGAGAACGAAATTCCCATGGCCCGCTATGGCGAGCCCGAAGACCTGGCCAACCTGGTGTGCTTCCTGGCCAGCCCGCGCGCCAGCTACATCACCGGCGCGGTGATTCCGGTGGATGGCGGCTTGCGGCGCTATCAGTTCTAACTGTCCACATCACCCTTTCATCCCGAGCGAGAACCTGCCATGACCCTGACCCGCCGCACCGTCTTGAGCGCCTCCGCCGTGGCCTGGCCCACGCTGGCCGCGGCCCAAGTGGCCTGGCCGCGCCAGTCCATCCGCTTCGTGGTGCCCTTCGCGCCCGGCGGCACCAGCGAGATCGTGGCGCGCACCGTGGCCAACGAATTGAGCAAGCAACTCGGCCAGACCGTGTATGTGGAAAACAAGGGCGGCGGCGCCGGCCTGCCGGCGATGCAAGACGTGGCCAAGGCCGCGCCCGATGGCCACACCCTCATCCTGGGCCACGTGGGTTCGCTGGCAGTGAACCCGTTCATCTTCCCTAACCAGCCGTTTGATGTGAACCGGGATTTCATGCCCGTCACGCTGCTGGCCAAGGTGCCCAACCTGTTCGTCATCCACCCCGATGTGCCGGCACGCGACTTCAAGGAATTCGTCGCCCATGTGAAGAAAAACCCGGGCCAGTTGAACTACGGCTCGGCCGGCAACGCCAGCGCCGGCCACCTGGCGATGGAATACCTGAAGCTGGTGGCGGGCCTGTTCATCACCCACATTCCCTACCGCGGCACCGGCCCGCAACTCACCGACCTGCTGGCCGGGCGCACGCAAGCGTCATCCGCCGGCCTGCCCGCGCTGTTGCCGCACATCAAGAGCGGCAAGCTGCGCGCCATCGCGGTGGGCACGGCCAAACGACTGGCCGCGTTGCCCGACGTGCCCACGGTGGCCGAGATGGGCTTCCAAGGCTTCGAGACGTCGCAGTGGTACGGCATCCTGGCGCCCGCGGGCACGCCGCGCGACGTGGTCAAGCGCTTGCAGGAAGAGTCGCTCAAGGCGCTGAAAAGCAACTCGGTGACCGAGCGCTTCACCGCCGATGGCGCCAGCGGCGGTGGCGGCCCGCCCGAAGAGTTCGCCGCCTTCATTGCCGAGCAGCAAAAGGTGTGGGGCGACATCGTCAAGCGTGCGGGCATCAAGCCCGATTGAGCGCGCCCCAAACCTGTCGCTTCGCCAGCGGCCAGCCATGAAAAAGGCCGCGCGGCGTGTCTACGCCGGCGCGGCCGGTTGGGTGTCGGTTGGGTGTCGGTTGGGTGTCGGTTTGCTGACGGCCTGCCATGACAGCAGGCCGCAGCGATTCAGGGCAACGGCATCACGCCGCCAGCATCAATTGCCGCTGACGCGCAGCGCCTGGCCCAGCGCGTCGTAGGCCGGCTGGTTGATGCGGATCGACCACATCAACCCGCTGGCCGGCACATGGTCCTTGCCGGCATACCAGACGCTGCCGTTGTGCTCGGCGTACATGCGCTCGAAGAAGCCGCGGCCCACAAAGCCCGCGGGCATGGCGGCGAACGTCAGCACCTTTTTCCCGCCCGTGACAGCCACCGTGTAAGGGGTGTCCAGCACCGCCACGAAGTTGGTGGGCTTGTCGCCCGCCACCAGGCGGTTGGCGGTGTAGAAGCGGGCCGCGCCGGTGGCCGGGTTGAAGGCGACGCGGTAGTCCACCCGCGTGGTCATCGTGGCCGAGGGCGCCGCATCCAGGAAGTACTGGTACACGTGCATGGTGTTGGCGCCGTTCAGCGCCGCACCTTGCCAGTCGCCCGGGTACTTGCCGACAAACTCGTCCAACGTGGTGGCAAACGGCCAGGTGCTGAAGGCCACCGCGGGGTCAGCGGGTGCCACGCGAACCTGGCTGCCGGCGTCGGTGAACAGGTTGATGGGGGTGGCCGTGCGCCGCGAGCCGCGGTACTCCATTGTCGAGCCTGCCGGGAAGACGTTGCTGCTCAAGGCGGTGGCCACCGTCAACCCTGTGGCGGCGTCGATGATGGTGCCTGAAGCCGGGCTCACGCCCCAGTTGCCGTAGTCAAAAGCGCCGTCCTTGCTGCCATAGGCGCGGATGTCGTTGATGACATCCGACATCTTGCGGCCCGCCAGGGTGAGCGTGGTGCGGTGCGCGCGCTCGTCGAGGTAGCCCTTGCAGTAGATGCCGTCAAACGGTGCCACGCTGTTGATCACGTTCACGCCCACCCCGTCGCTGGGGCAGTCGTACCACTCGCTGCCGGTCCACATCAACTGATTGCGGGCAAAAGTTTGCACCACGCCGCCGCTCAATTGATCGCGCATTTCGTTGGCCACAAAGTAGCTGCTGTTCGGCAGCAGTAAGCTGCTGTCGCCTTCAAACGTGCGCACGCTGAAGTTATTCGGGTCGGTGTAGCTGGCGTTGCGCAGCGTGCCAAACGGCCCGCTCGCGGCGGGTGCCACCGCTGGCACATGGGCTTCGATGCCCAGGGCCGTGCGCAAAGCATCCCAGGCCGGGCCGTTCAGGCGCACGTCGCTGCGCATGGTTTCCAGATCGCGCATGCCACGGAACACGGTGCCGCTGCGTTCGGCCCAGAAGCGCAGGCCGCGTTGGCGCTGCACGAGTTCGGCTGGGTAGCCCGAGGCCACGCGCATGACACGCGCATCGCCCTGCTCGTTTATGGCCAAGCTGCCGTCGCTGACCGTCACGCAGTTCAGCGCCGCCTGGTCGCTCTTGCGCACATCGCACTTGTAAAAGCGCACGCTCAGGCTGGCCACGTTGAAGCCGGCGCGGTAACGCTTGAAGGCTTCCAGCGTGGTGTCGAGTTGCTCGGCCAGGGGCAGGTCGCTGACGAACACCGTGTTGCCATTGGCCGGTGTGGCCGCGGCGTCCACCAGGTTGCCGGGCATACCGCTGTATTGCTCCAGCGTGGTGGCCTGGCGGAACTTGCCATCCGGCCAACGCACCGTCGACTTGTTTTGCAGCTCGATGCGATCGGTGCCGCCGATGTCGCCGCGCGTGGTGCGCAGGCTCAGCTTCGAGCCGGCAGGGAACACGGCCGCGGCGGGCAGCAAAGCAGGGCTGGCACCCCATTTCACCGGCAGGCCTTGCTCGTTCGTGTGGGCGCCCACGCTGTCGGCCAGTGGGTGGGCGCGGACTTTTTCGACCACCTCGCGCAGCGTTTTGCTGGCCACGTCTTCGGTGACGATCTTCGATTCGTTGCGCGAGCTGGGGCAATAGGCCGACGTCTGCGGCGTGGTCGCCGTGGCCAGCTTGATGCGCGAGATCACCTGCCACTGCAAGGCACAGGTTTCCCAGGCGCTGCCGGTCCAGTAGGCCTGGTTGCGGTTGAAGGGCACGTCTTGCGTGTTGACGACGTTTTTGCGCACCTCGTGGGCGCTGAATTCACCACTGCTGTCAAGCTGGCTGCTGTCGCCGGTGAACAGGGTGTAGCTGTAGTTGCCCGCGTCGGCATAGGCAAACCGGCGCACGCTGATGAATGGGCCCGGGGCATCGGGTGTGCCGGCGGGCTGCGCCAACACGTTGGAAATGGCGGCCACGGTGCCGGCGCTCAGGTTGCCTTCGGCCTTCACCGCGGCCACGGCCTCGGCCACGCGCGCAGCCAGCGTGGCCTGCGGGTTGGCGGCCAGCGCCGCGCCCAGGTGTTGCAGGCCGCTGCTGACGGTTTGCTTGACCAGTGCGGCCACCTTGTCGGCGGCCACGCCACCCTGCGCCGCCAGAAGGGTGGTGTCGACGATCACCGCCGTTAGCGCGCGCGCCGCCAGCGCGGCTTCGGCACTGCCGCCCGAGCGCACAAAATTGGCCAGCGGTGAACCCGGCAGGTTCAGCGCCTGCTGCACCTGCGCCGTGGCCTCGGCGATGGTCTTGCCGTTGTCCTTGGCCACGTCGGCCACGGCGGTGGTCAGGGCACTGACGAACACCTCCTGCGCCACGGCGCTGCCGGTGGCGGGCGAGCGCAGCGTCATGGCCGCACCCACGGCAACGCCCGTGTCCTTGTCGATGGCCGTGGCGGGTACCACGGCAATCACCTCATGCCGGCCGGCATCGGCGGGTTTCACGTCAAGCCGGTAGTTGCCATCGGCATCGGTGAGCGCCGATGTCGGCTCGTTCGCGTCGCAGGCCGCGTTGTCGTTCAGGTCATAGCACACCGTCGCGCCCTGCAGGGGCCCGTCGGCCACGACGCCGCTGATCGACAGCGGCGTCGCAATGACAACAGGTTCCCCACCACCGCCACCGCAAGCGGCCAGGATGGCAGCCGCCAAGAGAGTCAGCGGCCAAGGGGTAGGTGTCTGGTGATCACGAATGGGCATGGGTTGGTGAGCTGAATGAGCGCGGGGATGTCCGCCCGCCCATTCTTCGAGAGGGCCGCGCCGCCAGCGTGCAATGGAAGCCGCTGAAGCGCGGCTACCTTTGCGCTTTGCCGGTTTGATTCAGCCCGGCTGCGCAACGCCAGGGCTGGCGTGCGAACGCGAACGCGAACGCCCACGCACACGCCCTGGCGCTGCCTGCGCTCACATGTCCAACGCCTCAGCCACCTCGATCGACCCGCCCATGGCCCGGATCGGGCAGCCATTGGCATGCGCCAGCGCGGCCGCCAGGTTGGGCGCTTCCACCAGCGAATAGCCGCTGGCCGCGTTGGCGCCGCCGTGGTCGGCCACCGAGCCGTCGGCGTTCACGGTCGAAGACTTGCCCAGCGTCAAGCCGGGTGGCGCAACGCCCATGCCGATCACGCCGGCTGCCGCTGCCGCATAGCGAGCAACGAATCCATCACGCAGCAGGCAACAAGCCAGAAGGTGAAATGACAGGTCAGACCGGCAGCGGGCAAGCTCGACTAACCCTTGGTGGGTCGATGCGTCGATGTCCACGGGATTGGAATGGAGACCCCGCTGAGCGGTTCGCATCTGGGTCCGCACACCAGGCCACTGTGCCCGTGCAACAAGGCCGTCTGTAG
>JAYUPO010000262.1:0-3845 GCA_043760085.1 Burkholderiales bacterium | reverse complement strand
CCGGGTAGGTGTTGATGTCGCCCACCGCGAAGATACCGGGAATGTTGGTTTCAAACTTCTCGGTGTCGACCACGATCTGCTTGCGTTCCAGGCCCAGGCCCCATTGCGCGATCGGCCCTAACTTCGGGCTCAAGCCGAAGAACACGAGCAGCATGTCCAGCGGCATGACGCGGGTGACGCCATCACCACCCGTGACCTTCAGCGCGGTCATGCGGCCACCGGCTTCTTCGATGCCGGTGACCTGGCCCACCACGAACTGCATGTCGTAGGCATCGCATAACTCGCGCATGCGTGCCACGCTGGCCGGCGCGGCGCGAAAACCGTCGCGCCGGTGGATGAGGATCACACTCTCGGCCTTGTTCGGGCCTTCTTGCACGAAGTTCAGAGACCAATCGAGCGCCGAATCGCCGCCACCCAAGATGACCAGGTTCTTGCCCGCAAACTGCGCCGGGTTGCGCACGCGGTAGTGCAGTTGCGTGCCGTCGTATTGCTCGATGCCTTCAACGCGCAACAAGCGCGGCTGGAACGAGCCCACGCCGCCGGCGATGAAGATGGTCTTGCTCAGAAATCGCGTGCCCTTGGAGGTTTGCACGAAGAAACGGCCGTCGGCCTCGCGCCGCACTTCGGTGACTTCCTGCCCCAGGTGAAACGTGGCGTTGAAGGGCTCGATTTGCTTGAGCAGGTTGTCGGTGAGTTCCTTGCCGGTGCACACGGGCACGGCGGGGATGTCGTAGATGGGCTTGTCGGGGTACAGCTCGATGCATTGGCCGCCGGGGTAGGCCAGCGAATCGATGATGTGGGCCTTGATTTCGAGCAGGCCGAGTTCGAACACCTGAAACAGGCCCACCGGGCCGGCGCCGACGATCACGGCATCGGTCTCGATGGGCGCATCGTGGGCGTGGGCGGTGCTGATCACCGGCGTGGCGGCGGTTGGGTTCATGGCAGCGGGGCGGGCCCGCGTTCGTGGCCCTTAACGGTTGAGATCAGGCGTGCCTCAGCGCACCAAAAATTGCAGCTTGTCTTTGCGCTCGGCCCATTCCTCGGCATCGGGCAGCGCGGCCTTGCGCTTGGTGATGCTGGGCCACTTGCGTGACAGGTCAGCGTTGATCTTGATGAAGGCAATCTGGTCCTGCGGCACGTCTTCCTCGGGCACGATGGCGTTCACCGGGCATTCAGGGATGCACACCGCGCAGTCAATGCATTCGTCGGGGTCGATGCTGAGGAAATTCGGGCCCTCGCGGAAGCAGTCGACCGGGCAGACGTCCACGCAATCGGTGTGCTTGCAGTTGATGCAGGATTCAAGAACAACGTGGGTCATGTGCGGGCTTTGTACAGGGGCGGCAGGGGAAAGCGGGGCGCATTTTAGGGCGCGGTGGCGGGCCTTCTGGCCAAGGGCTGTGCACCGGCCTTGGCTTTGACTTCGCTGCGCACGGGCAGGGCACCGGCGCCAACCGTCACCACCGTGGGCCGCCCGGCATGCAGCACGGCGGCCTGGGCCAGTTCGCGCAAGGCATGGTCGCTGGCCACTTGGTCTGGCCAGCCGGCGCGCGACACCACACAGCACGGCGTGTCGGCGCCCCAGCCGGCTGCGGCGAGCCGCCGCCCCAGCGCGGCGAGCTGGCGCCCGGCCATGTAGAACACTTCGGTGTCGGCGCTGCGCGAGGCATGCATGGCGCCAGTGCGCGTCATGGCTGTGGTGAAACTCACGCTGCGCCCGCCACCGCGCCGGGTGAGCGGGCGCTGCGTGCCCGCGGCCGCGGCGATTGCCGCCGTCACGCCCGGCACCACTTCGCAATCAATGCCGGCCGCGTGCAGCGCGAGCAGTTCTTCTTCAAGCCGCGCGAACAGGCTGGCGTCGCCGCCCTTCAGGCGCACGACCACACTGCTTTCCTGCGCATGCCGCACCAGCAACGCGTTGATGCTGTCTTGCCGCGTGGCGACGCAAAAGCCGCGTTTGCCCACATCCACCCAGCGTGCATGCGGCGCGTGTTCGCGCAGGGCGGGGTCGGTCAGCGCATCGAATAAAACCACGTTGGCTTGCGCCAGCACGCGCGCGCCGCGAACGGTGATCAGGTCAGCCGCCCCGGGCCCCGCGCTGACGATGTAGACCTTGCCCATGGCCCGTTTTTACCCCAGTGTCTTGACCAGCAACGCGCCGCTGGTGCGGTGCGTGCTCGGGTCGACCACGATCAAGGCGCCGGCCACGCGGTTGTGCAGGTAGGGCTCCAGCGGCAGGGGCTGCTGCGTTTCGACCAGCACATGGCCGATCTCGTTCACGGTGAGCTCGTGCGCATCGGTGGGCACCAGGGTCTGGATGTCGAGCCGGTGTTCGATGGCGGTGATGCGCCCGCTCACCCAGCGGTTGCCGTGGCGCAGCAAGACCTTGCGGCCGATGACGGCAGGCTCGGTGTCCAGCCAGGCCAGGGTGGCGCTGAAGCGCTGGCTGAGCTTGAGTTGATCGGGTGCTGCCAGCCAGTCGCCGCGTGAAACATCGAGCTGGCGGTCGAGCACCAGCCCGGCCGATTGCCCTGCCTGCGCGTCGCTCACCGAGGCGCCGGCACGGCGCACGGCCACCACGGTGGCGCGCTCGCCGCTGGGAAAGACCTGCACCGCATCACCCGCGCGCACGCGGCCATGCGCAATGCGGCCCCACAGTGTGCGCGGCTGGTGGCCCACACCGTCGCCAGGCTCGGCGGCGTCGCGCGCCACGTACTGCACGGGCAGCAACAGCGGCTCATCACTGCGTTCCTGCACGGTGGGCAGCGCGTGCAGCACTTGCAGCAGGCTGGGGCCGCTGTACCAATCGGTGCGCCAGGGTGAGGTGACGTTGTCGCCACGCAGGGCCGACACCGGCACGATGGCCGCCACGTCGATGCCGGCGTCGCGCGCAAAGTCCCGCAGCGCCAAACGCACGGCGGCGTAGGCCGGGCCAGGTTGTGCCAGTGCATCGAGCTTGTTCACCGCAAAGACGATGCTGCCCACGCGCAGCAGGTGCGCCAGCAGGGCGTGGCGGCGCGTTTGCGGCAGCAGCAGCACGGGGCGCGCCGCCCAGTCGATCTTGGTGATGTCCACCAGCACCACGGCGGCGTCGCTGCCCGCTGCGGCGGTGACCATGTTGCGCGTGTACTGCTCGTGGCCGGGAGCGTCGGCAATGATGAATTTGCGCTGCGGCGTGGCGAAGTAGCGGAACGCCACGTCGATGGTGATGCCCTGTTCGCGCTCGGCTTCCAGGCCGTCAGTCAGCAGCGACAGATCAATCGGCGCGCCGGCGGCTCTCTTCTCCAGGTTATCGAGCTGGTCGGCCAGGATGGCGCGGCTGTCGAACAGCAGGCGGCCGATCAGCGTGCTCTTGCCGTCGTCCACGCTGCCGGCGGTGAGGAAGCGCAAGGCACGGTGATCCGCGACTGTTGACTCATCGTGTGGGTCTGGCACCGAGTGGTCGGCGATGCTTAACGCTTGTTTCAACTGGGCAGACATCAGAAGTAGCCTTCCTTCTTGCGCCGCTCCATCGAAGCGTCGCTGGTGCGGTCGTCCATGCGCGTGGCGCCACGCTCGCTCAAGGTGACGGTGAGCGTCTCGGCCACGATCTCGGCGGCGTTGCGCGCGCTGCTTTCAACCGGGCAGGTGCAGGTCATGTCGCCCACGGTGCGAAAACGCACCTCGACGCTCTCAACCGCTTCACCCGGCTGCACCGGCGTCACATCGGTCACCGGCACCAGCAAGCCCTTGCGGCGGATCACTTTGCGCGGGTGGCTGTAGTACAGGCTCGGTAACGCGATCGATTCGCGCGCTATGTAGAGCCACACGTCGAGTTCGGTCCAGTTGCTGATCGGGAACACGCGCAT
>JAYUPO010000261.1:0-3850 GCA_043760085.1 Burkholderiales bacterium | reverse complement strand
GGCGCAGCAGCACCGGCTGCCGGCGCGGCCGAAGACTCCTCCAGCTCGCGCCGCCAGGCCTTGAAGCCGAAGCGAACGTAGAAGTCCAGCAGCGCCGGCTTGGCCACCGCGCGCAGCGCCAGCGCGTCCAGCGCCGGCCAGCCCGGCACGTGGCCGGCCAGGTCGCAATCGGTCACCACCGTCACCAGGCGGCGGGCTTGCGGCAACCATTCCAGCGCGCGGCGCAAGTTTTCGCCCACCGCGCCGCCCATGCCGGACGCTGCCTCTATCACCCCATCCAACGAGCCATGTTCCAGCAGCCACTTCACCGCGGTCTTGGGGCCGACCTTGTCCACGCCCGGCACGTTGTCGACCGTGTCGCCCACCAGGCTCAGATAGTCGACGATGCGATCCGGCGGCACGCCGAACTTGGCCTGCACACCGGCCACATCGAGCCTTTCGCCGCTCATGGTGTTGATCAGGCTCACGTCTTGGTTCACCAACTGGGCCAGGTCTTTGTCGCCGGTGGAAATGATCACTTTGTGGCCGCTGCGGGCGGCGGCCAAGGCCAGCGTGCCGATGGCGTCATCGGCCTCGATGCCGGGCACACTGAGCACCGGCCAGCCCAGCAGCCGCACCACTTCATGAATGGGCTCGATCTGCGCGCGCAGCGCGTCGGGCATGCTGGCGCGGTTGGCCTTGTATTGGTCGTACCAGGCGTCGCGGAAGGTGGGGCCGGAGGCATCGAACACACACGCCGCGTGCTCGGCACCCACCTGTTCGCGCAGCTTCTTCAACATCGCAACCAGGCCGTGGATGGCGCCGGTGGGCACATCGCCCGGCCCGCGCAAATCGGGCATGGCGTGGTAGGCGCGGTAGAGATAGCTGGAGCCATCCACCAGCAGCATGATCTTGTCGCTCATGGCGCCATTGTGCAGGGGCGATGCGGGCGCTTTGCACGCGGGCGGCGCGAGGGCGCTGCGTAGAATCCCGGCCCATGCAGCAGCGCAATCGTTGAGCCATGGCGGTCTACACCGAAGTCGGTTTCGACGACGCCGCGGCGCTGTTGCAGCGCCTGGGTTTGCCGCCCTTGCAAGGCCTGCGCGGCATCGAAGCCGGCATCGAAAACACCAACTATTTCGTCAGCACCGCCAGCAGCGAATGGGTGCTGACCCTGTTCGAGCGCTTGCTGCCCGCCCAACTGCCTTTCTACCTGGAGCTGATGCAGCACCTGGCGCGCCGCGGCATCTGCGTGCCCGAGCCGCGGGCGGATGCCAGCGGCGCGTTGCTGCACCAGGTTTGCGCCAAGCCCGCTGCCGTGGTGACGCGGCTGCACGGCGCGCACCAGGAAGCCCCGAGCGCGCGGCATTGCGAACAACTGGGCCATGAATTGGCGCGCCTGCACCTGGCGGCGCAAGGTTTTGCGCTGCGCCAGCCGCACCTGCGCGGCCTGGCCTGGTGCAACGAGACCGCACCGGTGGTGCTGCCGCATCTGAACGCAGGGCATGCGGCCCTGCTGCAAGGCGAGCTGGCTTTTCAGAACCAACTCGCCACCACACCCGCGGCAGCCGGTTTGCCGCAAGGCATCATCCACGCTGACTTGTTTCGCGACAACGTCATGTTTGACGGTGACCGCTTGAGCGGCATGTTTGATTTTTTCTTTGCCGGCGTCGATGCGCTTTTGTTCGATGTTGCCGTGTGCCTGAACGACTGGTGCGTGGACCCGGCCAGCGGCCACCAGGTGGACGAGCGCGCACAGGCCCTGGTGGCCGCCTACCATGGCGTGCGCCCATTGGCTGCGGCCGAAGTGCGGCTCATGCCGGCCCTGCTGCGCGCGGCGGGCTTACGCTTTTGGTTGTCGCGGCTGTGGGATTGGCACCTGCCGCGCGGCGCGGCGCTGCTTCAGCCCAAGGACCCGGGCCACTTCGAACGGGTGCTGCACCATCGCATCGAACAACCCTGGCACCCTAACCTTTGAATTCAGCCGAATGGCGTGGAATGAAAAAATGGCGTTAAGTAAATGGCATTGAGTCTTCGACCCGTTCCCGCCGCGCAGGGCCTGCGCTGGGCGGCGCAGGGCTTCCAGGCGTTCGCCAGGAGCCCGTTCGCCTTCAGTGGCATGTTTGCCGCGTTCCTGGTCGTCGCGTTGCTGGCATCGGTGGTGCCCTACCTGGGCGGCGTGCTGGTGTTGATGGCCCTGCCCTTGCTCAGCCTGGCCTACATGCTTGCCACCCGCGCGGTGCTCAAGGGCGGCACGGTGCAGGTGGCGCAACTGTTCGAGCCGCTGCGCGGGCCGCCGCAGCGACGCAAGGCCATCCTACAACTGTGTGGCATCTACGCCCTGCTCATGCTGCTGATCATGCTGCTGGGCGACGCCATCGACGGCGGCGCCTTCAACAAGCTGCAAGTGCTGATGGCCAAGGGCGAGTCGGCGCGCACGCAGGTCAGCGAGCTGTTGGCCGACCCGAGCCTGGCCAACGGCATCGTCGCGCGGCTGGTGCTGATCGCGCTGTTGTCGGTGCCCTTCTGGCACGCGCCGTCGCTGGTGTTCTGGGGCGGGCAGGGCGTGGCGCAGTCGCTGTTCTCGAGCACCCTGGCGCTGTGGCGCTGCCGGGGCGCGTTCGCGCTGTATTCACTGGCCTTCATGGGCACCATCTTGCTCAGCAGCGTGGTGCTGGGCACGCTGCTCACTGCGCTTGACGTGCCGCAATTCGCGGGCATGCTGGCGGTGCCGGCGGGCCTGGTGTTTTCGGCCGCGTTCTACACCTCGCTGTGGTTCGTGTTCAGAGACAGCTTTGGCGTGGAAGCCGAAGCGGCAAACGGGTCACCTGTCAATTAACGTTAGAAGAGAGCTGCACGCCGCTCTCTTCAGGGACCCAGCACCGCCAGGCGAGGAAAGTAGCTTCTGTAGCCGCTCGGGTCACGAGTCAAGACGCTCAAGTTCGATACGGCTGCATGGGCCCCGATGTAGAAATCTGGCAGCGGCAGTTGCTTGCCGCCGCCGCGGCGGCGATATGCAGCGAAGGCGCGGGCCGTCAGCCCCGCACAGGCCCAAGGAAGCGCACTGCGCACGACACCGTAGACGTCCAGCAGATTGTCGAGCGCTGCCACGTCAGGATCAGGTACAAGCAGCTCCGTGTAGATGATCAGGTTGACATGCAACGGCGCCCGCTCGCTGCACGTTTGCAACTGTTCGATTGCCCAGTCGTGCCAAGAACTTTTCTGATCTATGCAGTCGACCCAGACATGGGTGTCAACAAGAATTCCCGCACTGCCGTCGTAGCTGAGCAGACTAGCGGCGGCCACGTTTCGCGGCGCCTTCATCACCACCTGCATCGCCGCGCAGAAAGTCCATGATGTCGTCCGCACCCAACTGGCGGAATTCGGCGCTCAGGCTGGCGCGAACCCGGGCTGCGGCTTGGCGTAGCTGGGCTCGCCGATCATTCCTCACGTTCGTCGCGAGCGGTGTGATGATGATCTTGCTGCCTTCCAGGCTGAACGACACTTCGCTACCCGGGGCTACGCCGGCAGCAACCCGAATGTGCTTCGGGATGGTGACTTGGCCTTTGTCGGTGACGAGCATGGCGTCGAACTCCTGAAAAAGTAGGAAACGGAAGTAAGAATCCTACCAGAGGCCCCCACAGGTGGCACGCCAACCCTCGGGGCGCTTGTCAATTGATCGGCGTGAGCTTGGCAATGCCCAGGTCCAGCCACTTCAAACCGTGGCGGCCGAAGTTGATCTGGGCCCGTTTGTCGCCCCCGCGGCCTTCGAGCGTGAGCACCACGCCTTCGCCGAACTTGTTGTGGAACACGCTTTGCCCGGTGCGCAGCGCGCCGGGCGCCTCGCGCGGCTCGAACGGCGGCGCGGGCG
>JAYUPO010000260.1:0-10258 GCA_043760085.1 Burkholderiales bacterium | reverse complement strand
CTGCAGGATCTCGCGCACCGATTGCGAAATGCTCAGGTTGCCGGACGACAGCAGCACCATGAAGCGATCGCCCGGCTTTTCGTAGACGATCATCTTGCGAAAGGTGCTGATCTGATCCATGCCCGCATTGGTGCGCGAATCTGAAAGCAACACCATGCCGGTGTTCAGGCGGATGCCGATGCAGTAGGTCATGAGTTAAAGCCTGTCGGGCTTGGCGTTGAGCTGAGGCGAGCCGAACTCTAGCCGAGGTTACTGGTGTCGCAGCGCTGCTCACCGCTGTGGTGCGGCGCTGTGGCACCATGCTGTGGCGAGGCGTGGGCGAATGTTCGAAAGCGGTGCACGAAGGCACGCAAGTGGGTCGACTGCGCTGGCCCGGAAGTTGCTAATTCTCTGGCCAAGGAGAGCACAGGTGACGATGCGCGACGGGGTGCCGAGTTTTGATGAGATGCGCGCCAGTGCCGATTCAGTGCGCGAGCACTATCGCGGCTACGGCCAGTGGCTGGCGCAGCAGGCCCCTGAGGTGATGGCGGCGCGCCGGCACGAGGCCGAAATGATCTTTCGCCGCGTGGGCATCACCTTCGCGGTGTATGGCGCCAAGGATGAAGACGGCTCGGGCACCGAGCGGCTGATTCCGTTCGACCTGATTCCGCGTGTCATTCCCGCGCACGAATGGGCCCACCTGCAGCGTGGCCTGGTGCAGCGCGTGACGGCGCTGAACCGCTTCATCCACGACGTCTATCACGGCCAGGAGATCCTGGCCGCCGGCATCGTGCCGCGCGAGCAGGTGCTGCGCAATGCGCAGTACCGGCCCGAGATGGAAGACGTGGACGTGCCCGGCGGCGTGTACGCGCACATTGCCGGCATCGACATCGTGCGTGCTGCGCAGGCTGACGGCAGCGGCACTTACTACGTGCTGGAAGACAACCTGCGCGTGCCCAGCGGCGTGAGCTACATGCTCGAAGACCGCAAGATGATGATGCGGCTGTTCCCCGACCTGTTTGTGCAGCACCGCGTGGCCCCCGTGGCGCATTACGCCGACCTGCTGCTGGAAACCCTGAGCGATGTGGCACCGACCTCGGCCGACGAACCCCACGTGGTGGTGCTGACGCCGGGCATGTACAACAGCGCCTACTTCGAGCATGCCTTTTTGGCGCAGCAAATGGGCATTGAGCTGGTCGAAGGGCAAGACCTGTTCGTCAAGGATCACTTTGTCTACATGCGCACCACGCGCGGCGCGCGCCGGGTGGATGTGATCTACCGCCGCGTTGACGACGACTTCCTCGACCCACAAGCCTTTCGCGCCGATTCCACCCTGGGCTGTGCCGGGCTGCTCGACGCCTATCGGCGCGGCAACGTCACGCTGGCCAACGCCATCGGCACCGGCGTTGCCGATGACAAGTCGATTTACCCCTATGTGCCCAGGATGATCGAGTTCTACCTCGGCGAAAAGCCCATTCTTGAAAACGTGCCCACCTGGATGTGCCGCGACGAGGCCAGCCTGAACCACGTGCTGGGTCATCTGGAGGAGTTGGTGGTCAAGGAAGTGCATGGCGCCGGCGGCTACGGCATGTTGGTCGGCCCGGCCGCCACACGCGCCGAAATCGCCAGCTTTCGCCTCCAGTTGCTGGCCAACCCGGGCAACTACGTGGCCCAGCCCACCCTGGCGCTGTCCACCTGCCCCACCTTCGTTGAAAGCGGCATTGCGCCGCGCCACATCGACCTGCGGCCCTTCGTGTTATCGGGCAAGGCCGACGGCAAGGGCGTGCAGATGGTGCCGGGCGGCCTGACGCGCGTGGCGCTGAAAGAGGGCTCGCTGGTGGTCAATTCGTCGCAGGGCGGCGGCACCAAGGACACCTGGGTGCTGGAAGGCTGACGATGAGCTTGCCTGTGATGATGGGAGTGCGCCATGTTGTCCAGAACCGCTGATCACCTGTTCTGGATGAGCCGCTACATGGAGCGCGCCGAGAACACCGCCCGAATGCTGGACGTGAACTACCAGACTGCCTTGCTGCCGCAGGCTGACGACCAGGCCGAGCGCGACTGGGCGGGCGTGCTGGGCATTTCGGAGTTAACGGATGATTTCAGGCAGCGCCAGACCGTCATGAACGCGAGCACGGTGATGCACTACATGGTGCGTGACCAGGCCAATGCCTCGGCCATTGCGTCGTGCCTGGCGGCGGCACGCGAGAACGCGCGCGCGGTGCGCGGCGCCCTCACCACCGAATTGTGGGAAACCACCAACCAGACCTGGCTTGAATTCAACCGCATGCTGCACAGCGGCGCCCTGGAACGCGACCCGGCCGGCCTGTTTGAATGGGTCAAATTCCGCTCGCACTTGTCGCGCGGCGTGGCCGTGGGCACCATGCTGCAGGACGAGGCGCTGCACTTCATTCGCATCGGCACGTTTCTTGAGCGCGCCGACAACACCGCGCGGCTGCTCGATGTGAAATTCCACGCCCTGGCCGGCGACGGCTACGGCACGCGGCCGGACGAGGAGGGCCCTGAAGTGGACTTCTATCACTGGTCTGCGCTCTTGCGTTCGGTCTCGGGCTTCGAGATTTATCGCAAGGTCTACCGCAATGTGATCCGCCCCGAGAAAGTGGCTGAGCTGTTGATCCTGCGCCCCAACATGCCGCGCTCGCTGGCGGCGTGCATGAACGAATTGGTGGCCAACCTGAGCCTGGTGGCCAACGAGCAAAGCGGTGAAACGCAGCGCCGCGCCGGGCGCTTGTGCAGCGATCTGCAATTTGGCCGCATTGACGAAATTCTGGCCACCGGCCTGCACACCTACCTGACTGCGTTTCTTGACCGCGTGAACGACATCGGCGCGGGCATCAGCCGCGACTTTCTGGTTCCGGCAAAGGCCCATTGATGAGCATCCATGTCGCGCTGACCCACGTCACCCACTACCGCTACGACCGCCGAGTGGGCCTGTCGCCCCAGGTGGTGCGCCTGCGGCCCGCGCCGCATGGCCGCACCAAGGTCCTGTCGTATGCGCTCAAGGTCGAGCCGGCTGAGCACTTCATCAACTGGCAGCAAGACCCGTTTTCCAACTACCTGGCGCGCCTGGTGTTTGCCACGCCCACCACCGAATTCAAGGTCACGGTCGATCTGGTGGCCGAAATGGCGGTGCACAACCCCTTTGACTTCTTCCTGGAGCCTCAGGCCCAGGCCTTCCCGTTCGCATACGACGCCGAGCAAGCCCAGGAGCTGGCACCCTACCTGAGCGCCGATGCATTCACGCCGGCCCTGGCGCGGTTCGTGGCGAGCATCGATGCGGCGCCCACCCTGCCGCCAACGCGCACGATTGACTTTCTGGTCAGCCTGAATCAGCGCCTACAGCAAGAGATCACTTACCTGATTCGCATGGAGCCCGGTGTGCAAACACCCGAGCTCACGCTGAACAACGGCAGCGGGTCGTGCCGCGACACCGCCTGGCTGATGGTGCAAACCTTGCGCCACCTGGGCCTTGCGGCGCGCTTCGTTTCCGGTTACCTGATTCAGCTCAAGCCGGATGTGAAGGCGCTTGACGGGCCGAGTGGCACCGAGGTCGACTTCACCGACCTGCACGCCTGGTGCGAAGTTTTCTTGCCCGGTGCCGGCTGGATCGGCTTCGACCCCACTTCGGGCTTGCTGGCCGGTGAAGGCCACATTCCGCTGGCCTGCACGCCGCAGCCTTCGAGCGCAGCGCCGGTGAGCGGCGCGGTGGACGACTGCGAAGTGAGCTTCGAGCACCACATGGCGGTCACGCGCATCTGGGAATCGCCCCGCGTGACGCAGCCCTACACCGATGCGCAATGGGCCGCGGCGTTGAAGCTCGGCGATGCGGTCGATGTGGCGCTGCAAGCGGGTGATGTGCGCCTGACCATGGGTGGAGAGCCAACGTTCGTGGCGGTGGCCGACCGCGATGGCGCCGAATGGAACACCGATGCCCTGGGCCCGACCAAACGCATGCTGGCGCAAGACCTGGTGCAGCGCTTGCGCGGTGAGTATGGCCAGGGCGGCTTTCTGCACTTTGGCCAGGGCAAGTGGTACCCGGGCGAGCAACTGCCTCGTTGGGCGCTGTCGATATGCTGGCGTGCCGATGGCCAGGCCTGCTGGCAAGACCCGGCCCTGTTGGCTGATGAGAGCGAGGTTCACGCCTGCACCGCTGCCGATGCGCTGGCCTTCATCACCAGCCTGGCGCTGCAACTGAACTTGCCCGCCGAACACATCCAGCCCGGTTTTGAGGACACGTTCTACTACCTGTGGCGTGAACGTGGCCTGCCCGTGAACGTGGATCCGTTTGATTCGCGGCTGGACGATGAGCTGGAACGCAGCCGCTTGCGCCGCGTTTTCGAGCAAGGCCTAAGCAGCGTGGTGGGCTATGCCCTGCCTTTGCAGGTGGCCGAAGGGCTTGCCCTGCCTGCGTTGAGCGGGGCGCGCTGGCAAACCGGCCCCTGGCACTTTCGCGGGGGGCGGCTGTACCTGATTCCGGGCGATTCGGCGATGGGCTATCGCTTGCCGCTGGATGCCTTGCCCTGGGTCAAGCCTGAAGACCATCCCATTCATGTTGACGCTGATCCTTTCGCGCCACGTGCCGCCTTGCCTGCGGTGGCGCGAATGCTTGCTCAACCAACGTTCCAGATGAGCGGGAGCGCCGGCGTCGGCGTGGCGCAAGGGGGTGCGCAGGCCGCGCTGACGGGTGTGGGTGAGGATGCGGGTGCGGGTGTGAATGCCGAGGCAGGTGCGGCGCCGCCGGCCCGCTTTGAATCGGCGGTGGGCGTCACGCGCAGTGCCCTGGTGGTGGAGGTGCGCGACCCGCGGCGGGCCAACGGCCCGGCGGCACTGGCGCAGGGCGCGCCCAGCAGCGTGCTGTATGTCTTCATGCCGCCGCTGCAGGCGCTGGAAGACTATCTGGCGCTGCTCGCAGCGGTCGAGGCCACAGCGGCTGCGCTGCGCATGAAGATCGTGCTCGAGGGCTATCCGCCGCCGCGCGACCCGCGCTTGAAACTGCTGCAAGTCACGCCCGACCCCGGTGTCATCGAGGTAAACATTCATCCGGCACACAACTGGCGCGAACTGGTCAACCACACCAGCTTTCTGTACGACGCCGCCTGGCAAACGCGACTGTCGGCCGAGAAGTTCATGCTCGACGGCCGCCACACCGGAACGGGCGGCGGCAACCATGTGGTGCTGGGTGGCGCCACGCCGGCCGATTCACCCTTTCTGCGCCGGCCCGACGTGCTGGCCAGCCTGCTGGCCTACTGGCACAACCACCCGGCCCTGAGCTATTTGTTTTCAGGCCTGTTCATCGGCCCCACCAGCCAGGCACCGCGGGTGGATGAAGCGCGCAACGACCAGATCTACGAGCTTGAGATTGCTTTGGCTCAAATCGAACGTTATTCGTCCGAGGCCAAGCAGCCAGGCGGCCAATCGCATGGCCCGTGGCTGGTGGACCGTACGCTGCGCAACATCCTGGTTGACGTGACCGGCAACACGCATCGCAGCGAGTTCTGCATCGACAAGCTGTACTCGCCCGATTCCGCCACCGGGCGGCTGGGTTTGCTGGAGCTGCGCGCCTTCGAGATGCCGCCCCATGCGCGCATGAGCGTGGTGCAGCAGTTGCTGGTGCGCGCGCTGGTGGCGCGTTTTTGGCAAACCCCGTACCGGGCCAAGCTGGCGCGCTGGGGCACCGCGCTGCACGACCGCTGGCTGCTGCCCCGTTTCGTTTGGGCCGACTTGCAAGACGTGATCGACGAACTGGCGCGTTGCGGCTTCGCTTTCGATGCACAGTGGTTCGCGCCACACTTCGAGTTTCGCTTTCCCAGGATCGGCGAGATGGCGGCGCGCGGCGTGCAGCTCACGCTGCGCAGCGCGCTCGAGCCCTGGCACGTGTTGGGCGAGCAGGGCAGCAGCCAGGGCACCGCGCGCTATGTGGATTCGTCGCTGGAACGCCTGGAAATCCTGGCCACCGGGCTGGTCGATCCGCGCCATGTGGTCAGCGTCAATGGCGTGGCCGTGCCCATGCAGGCCACGGGCCGGGCGGGGGAATACGTGTGCGGCGTGCGTTACCGCGCCTGGCAGCCGCCTTCGGCCTTGCACCCCACGATCGGCGTTCACGCGCCACTAACGATTGATGTGACTGATCAATGGATGCAGCGCTCTTTGGGCGGCTGCCAGTACCACGTGGCCCACCCCGGTGGCCTGAGTCACGACCATTTGCCCGTGAACGCGTTCGAAGCTGAAAGCCGCCGCCTGGCGCGCTTTTTCACCATCGGCCACACGCCTGGGCCGCTGCCGCTGGCGCCGGCGCAGCGCAGCCTGGAATTCCCATTCACGCTGGACTTGCGCACCGCGCAGCGTTGAGCGGCGCCTTTGTGACGCTGTCAGCCAGGGCATGATCGCGGCATGACCCAGCCAGCATCGTTGACCGCCACGCAAGGCCTCGGGCTGGAGCCGGCCCACGCCCAGGCCGGTCTCAGCCTGGCCATGGCCGCAGCACAAGCGGGTGCGTCGAGCCACTACAACGAGTGGCAGGGCGTGCGCGGCGCCGGGCCCCTGCCGGCCGCACGCTGGCAGGCCTTCTTCAGCAGCCTGGGCGCGTCGGGCTGGGCGGGCTTGAGCGCCAGCAGCGAGCAGGTGCGCCAGCGCGTGCAGGCTGACGGCGCCAGCTACAACGTCTATGGCGCGCCGGACAACCGCCCCTGGCCGCTGAAGATGTTGCCCATGATCATCGAGGCCGACGAATGGGCGGTGATCGAGCATGGCGTGCTGCAGCGCGCACGCCTGCTGGAAGCGACCTTGGCCGATCTGTACGGGCCGCAGCAGTTGCTGCGTGATGCCCTGCTGCCGGCCTCGCTGGTGTATGCGCACCCGCACTACCTGCGCGCCATGCACGGCGTGGCGCCCTTGGGCGGCACGCGCCTGCACATGCTGGCGTTTGACCTGGCGCGCACGCCGCAAGGCGGCTTTGGCCTGCTGGCGCAGCGCGTGCAGGCACCTTCGGGCCTGGGCTACTTGCTGAAAAATCGGCTCATCATCGGCTCGCAGTTTCACGACCAGTTCACGGCGCTGCGCGTGCAACGCCTGGCCGCCAGCTTCCGCGGCTTGCTTGATGGCTTGATGCGCTGCAGCCCGGCTGGTTCGCGCAGCCGCATTGCACTGCTCACGCCGGGGCCGCACAACGAGACTTATTTCGAGCAAGTCTTCCTGGCGCGCTACCTGGGTGTCACGCTGGTTGAGGGCAGTGACTTGACGGTGCGCAGCAATCAGCTCTTCCTGAAAAGCCTGCATGGGCTGGAGCGCGTGCACATCCTGCTGCGCCGGGTGGATGACGAATGGCTGGACCCGCTTGAGCTGCGCGCCGATTCCGCCTTGGGCATTCCGGGCCTGGTGCAAACGCTGCGCTCGGGTGAACTGGTGATGGCCAACCTGCCCGGTGCGGGCGTGCTGGAAAGCCCCGGGCTGCATGCCTTCTGGCCCGGCGTGGCGCAGCGCTTGCTGGGCCAGGAATTGCTGCTGCCGGCGGCCACCAGTTGGTGGTGCGGCGAGGCTTCGGTGTGGGCGCAGCAGCGCGCGCGGCTGGCTGATTTCGTGGTCGCGCCCACTTTCCCTGACAGCGGCTTCAACGCCTTCGTTGCCGCCGAATTGAACGCCGGGGAACTGGCCGCGCTGGCGCAGCGCATCGACGCCGATCCACCGGCCTACACGCTTCAAGCCCATGTTCAGCCTTCGCAAACGCCGGTTTGGGATGACGGCCAACTGCAGCCGCGCGCAGCGGTGATGCGGGTCTTTGTGCTGGCCAATGGGTACGGTGAGGGCGGGCCGGGTGAAGGCTGGCTGGGTGACGGAAATGACGCGGGCCAAGGTGGCGGTTGGCGCGTCTTGCCAGGCGCGATGACCCGCGTGGCGGGTGACGCGCCCGGCCCCGGCGGGCAAGCTGGGCGGGGCGACCCCTGGCTGTCGATGCAGCGTGGCAGCGCGAGCATCGACACCTGGGTCGTCGCCCGTGGCGCGGTGGACACCACCACGCTGCTGCCCAAACCACTGACTGCACAGGAACTTCAAGGCTGGCGCCGTGCAGTCACCAGCCGCTCGGCCGAAAACCTGTTCTGGCTGGGCCGGTACTGCGAGCGCGCTGAAAGCAGCGTGCGCCTGGCCAGACTCATGCTCGAAACCTTGCCCACCGCGGGCCCCGGGCTGTTCCGCGTGCTTGATGCGCTGGCGCGCCGGCACGGCTTGGTGGGCGCGCGGCAAACGTCGCCGTACGGGTCGACGGCGGTGACACCCGCGCCCGCTGAAGGTGCGGTCAGGCCGGTGCCGCCGGTTGGCCCGGCCGAGCCCTGGCACGGCCTGCTGCGTTGCGCGCAGGCCCTGCGCGAACGCTTGTCGCCCGAACATTGGCGCCTGATCCACGAGGCGCATGAACACTTTGCGCAGGGCGGCACCACCTGGGCTCAAGCGGCGCCAGTGGACACACCCCAGGTCTTGGCCAAATTGGCCCAGGTTGCCGCCGTGCTGGCCGCCATCACCGGGGCGCAGACCGATCACATGACACGCGACGATGGCTGGCGGTTGCTGTCGGTGGGGCGCCAGATCGAGCGCCTTGATACCTTGAGTCACGCGCTGGGCCTGGGCTTCGAACACGGCCTGCACGAGAGTGACGAAGGCTTCGCGCTGCTGTTGGGCCTGTTCGACAGCGTCATCACCTACCGCGCGCAGTTCCAGAGTCGCCGCGAAGTGTTGCCCTTGCTGCAACTGCTGGTTTTTGACACCGACAACCCGCGCTCGCTGGCCTGGGTGGCACGCACCCTGCGCGACCGCTTGTGCAAGGCCGCGCGCCACGATGCGGCGTGGGCCCAGGCCGTTGCCGCTGCGGCGCCCATGCCCGACGCCTGGTCGCTTGAAGCCTTGGGCGGGCGCGACACTGCGGGCCGACACGCCTTGCTGATCGAAGCCTTGCGCGGCTGTAGCGAAGGCGCGCACCGCGTGTCCGACGAGATCGGCCAGCGCCTGTTCGCGCATGTCGCCACAGCAGATCGCGCGGTGTGGCAATGAGCCTCGCCCGGCCGCCCGAAGAGGCTCGCTCCGCAGTGCGTAGCACGGAGGTATCGCAATGAGCCTCGCTTACACCAACTCCGAGCGGCGCTTGCTGGTGCGGCATGAAACGCACTATGCCTACGACGCGCCGGTGGAGGTGGCCCACCACAGCGCCTGGCTGCGGCCGCGCAACACGGCTTGGCAAGCGGTGCTGGGTTGGCAACTGCACATCGACCCCGAGCCTGAGTGCGCCGTGTACGAAAGCCTCGATGCGTTCGGCAATTGGCGCCACGGCTTCAGCCATTCCCGCGTGCACCGGCACCTGAGCGTGGTCTCCACGTTCGAGGCCAGCCTGCAGCCCGGCCCGGTGTGGGATGCAGCGGCCTTGCAGCGCAGCCCGCCGTGTGCCAGCGTGGCCCAGGCGCTGCGCTACGGCGCAGGCGTGCAGCAGCCCGATGCGGTGGGCTTTGCGCTGGGCACGGCCTTCGCGCCAATCAGCCGCAGCCTGGCCGACTTTGCCGGCGGCCTGCACGACGGCGCCCGCCCGCTGCTTGAGTTCGCGCTGGCCCTGATGGCCCACGTCAACCAAAGCATCGTGTACGCGCCTCAATCCACCAGCGTGGCCACCAGCGCGCCGCAAGTGCTGGCACAGGGCCGCGGCGTGTGCCAGGACTTCGCGCACCTGATGATTGCCGTGTTGCGCTCGCTCGGGTTGGCGGCCAGTTATGTCAGTGGTTATTTGTTGACTGAAGCGCCACCGGGCCAGCCACGCCTGGTGGGCGCCGATGCCAGCCATGCCTGGGTGGGCGTGTGGTGCCCGGTTCATGGCTGGGTGGCGCTGGACCCCACCAACAATGTGGTGGTGGGCCAGGATCACGTCACCCTGGCCTGGGGCCGCGACTATGCCGATGTGGCACCGCTGCGCGGCGTGATTCGTGGCGGCGGTGACGCGCCGCCCCGCGTGGCGGTGAGCGTTGAGCCGATTGGGTGAGGGCGCAGAGCCCATGCCGTGGGAATCACGGCAATAGAAAAGGCCCCTGTGAAGGGGCCTTTTTTACGATTGCCGGCGGGGTAACTACTTGATCGTCAACACCCAGGCGGCAAGCGTCTTGGCCTCTTCGGCGTTCACCGCCGGGTTGGCGGGCATGGGGATCTGGCCCCACACGCCGGTGCCGCCGTTCATGATCTTGTCGGCCAGCTTGGCGGTGGCGTCCTTCTGGCCGGCGTACTTGGCGGC
>JAYUPO010000259.1:0-1609 GCA_043760085.1 Burkholderiales bacterium | reverse complement strand
GGCCTGGTGGGCAAGAGTTTGCCGGCGGGCTTCCCGGTCATCAGGGATGCGTCACTGGGCGAACCGATCATCGGCTTCGGTGCGGCCGGGCCGGTGTCGCGCACCCCGGTGGTCTTCGTGCATGGCAACAACGACACCCCCTTCGCCACCATCTGCAACCCCTTCGGCAAGATGCATTCCTTCGCACAATACTTGGCCAACCACGGCTATGCCCTGAGCGAGCTGTGGGGCCTGGGCTACCAGGGTGACCAGTGCGACCTGCTGGCTGACCCGACCCTTCGCTCGGGGGCCGCACACACCGCCGCGGCCAACGTGGCTGACCTGAAGCGTTTTGTGCACGCCGTGCTGGCCTACACGGGCGCGAAGGAAGTTGACATCGTGGGCCACAGCCTGGGCGTCGTCGTCACGCGCGAATGGTTGCGCCAGGATGTGCAGGCGCATCAACTCGTGCGCCGCGTGGTGGCGGTCGACGGGCCCAACCACGGCATCATCAATTGCTCGCCCTCACCGGCCAACTATTTCCAGTTGCCGGCGTTCGGCGGCTTCACGCCGGCCAGCGTCATTTGCCAGGAACTGGGCTCGCCCAACACACCGTTTTTGCAGCGGCTGAACCGGCATGAACAGCGCCATCGCTCGGCCAAGTTCCTGGTCATCCGCAATGCCGACACCAGCTTTGTTTACTTCCCGTTGCAAGATGGTGTGCTCAGCGCCGTGCCGGCCATCGATTCATTCGGCGTGCCCACCGACTTCTCGCGCAGCGCCAGCCTGCGCGGCGCGCGCGAAATCGCGCTCACCGGCCAGGGCATTTATGACGCCATCCTGCAAACCACACACCTGGGCATCCTGAACTCGCCCGACACCTGGAAAGCGGCGTTCAAGTTCCTCAGTGAACCGCCCTACAGGCACTGAAGGCACTGCACAACGCTGCTGCCATATTGCCGTGTTCAATCTCGCATTGCCCCCCTATCGCCTGAGCGGGCGCGTCTACGGCGCGCTGCTCAACCACGCGCCGCAACTCGCGGCCCTGGGCGATGCGGTGAACCAGGCCCCGCACAAGGCGCCGCCGCGCGCGCCGGTGTTGCAGGTCAAGCCGCGCAACACGCTGGTGGGCGATGGCGCTGCGGTGGCGGTGCCGGCTGGGGTGGCCGCGCTGGAAGTGGGCGCCACGCTGGCGCTGGTGATCGGCAGCACCGCGCGCCGCGTGGCCGAGCGTGCGGCGCTGCGCCATGTGGCGGGCTACCTGGTGGCCCTGGATTTGTGCGTGCCGCATGCCAGCCACTACCGGCCCGCGGCACGCGAGCGCGCACGCGATGGTTTTTGCCCGCTGGGCACCGCGCAGATGGTGCCGGCCAGCGCCGTGCCGCTGCCAGACGAGCTGCGCGTTCGCGTCTTCATCGACGACATGCTGGTGCAGGACACCGACACCGCGCAGCGCATTCGCAACGTGGCGCAATTGATCTGCGACGTGAGCGAATTCATGACCCTGCACGCCGGTGATGTGTTGCTGCTCGGCGCCGCGCACGGTGCGCCGCTGGCGCGTGCCGGGCAGCGGGTGGCCGTGGCCATCGCAGGCATCGGCCGGCTGAGCATCCGACTCGTTGCGCAAGAG
>JAYUPO010000258.1:0-3862 GCA_043760085.1 Burkholderiales bacterium | reverse complement strand
CGCAACAAGGAAGCATGATGCTCAAGAAGACGTTTCTCTCTCAAACCCTGACCCTGGCCCTGTGTGCTGCCGCCAGCGCGGCGCTGACGCCGGCCCAGGCGCAGCCCGCTGAAGTCAAGCTCGCCGTGGTGGTGCCGCTTTCAGGCCCCTGGGCGCGCAACGGCGAGCTACACCTGAAGGGCGCGCAGCTGGCGGCGGACCAGATCAACGCCGCGGGCGGCGTGAAGGCGCTGGGCGGCGCCAAGATCAAGCTCATCGTGGGCGATGCCGGCGACAGCACTGAAAAGGCCAAGAACGCGATGCAGCGCATCCTTTCGGCCAACCCCGACCTCACCGGCGGCACCGGCGCCTTCGTCAGCAGCTTCACCCTGGCCGTGACAGAAATCACCGAGCGCGCTGAAGTGCCGTGGCTCACGCTTTCATACAGCGACCAGATCACCAACCGCGGCTACAAGTACGTGTTCCAGACCTCGCCCACCGCCGGCAAGCAGTCCACCGATGCGCTGCCGGTGCTGATGGAAGTGGCCAAGGCCGCGGGCGTGGCCGCGCCCAAGACGGTGGGCATCATCATGGACAACACGGCCTCGCCCGCCAGCTTCACCAAGCCGATGCGCGAAGGCGGCTTCGACAAGCTGGGGCTGAAGCTGGTGGTCGATGAAGCGTTCACGCCACCGCTGTCAGACGCCAGCTCGCTGGTGCAAAAGGTGCGCAATGCGCGGCCTGACTTTTTGTTGGTGCTCACCACCAACGTGCCCGACACCAAGCTGGTGCTGGAAAAACTGAACGAAATGGGCCTGGGCAAGGGCCGCTTGCCGGTGCTCACCAATGGGGGCCACATGGGCGCGCCCGAGCTGCTGAACGTGTTGGGCAAGGATCTGCTTGAAGGCGTGATGGTGGCGATTGCCAACTGGGGCGGCAAGGGCCAGGAAAGCCTGATCAGCGCCTTTCGCAGCAAGACCAGCGAGCCGTGGATGACGCAAGACAGCATCTCCACCTATGGCGACATTCAACTGCTGACAGACGCCATGGAGCAAGCCAAGTCGACCGACCCGAAGAAGGTGGCCGAGGCCCTGCGCGCCATGAACAGCACGGAAGGTGCGGCGCGCTTCTTCCCCGGCACAGCCGGCAAAGGCCTGAAGTTCGACGCCGCCGGGCGCCGCAGCGATGCCAGCCTGGTGGTGCTGCAATGGCAAAACGGCGAGCCCAGGCCGGTGTTCCCGGCCGCGCTGTCTACCGCCACCGCCGCCTGGCCCAAGAAGTGACCGCCATGCTGCGCACACATCGTTGCCGCATGCAGGGTGCGGTCAGCGCTGCGGCGCTGGCCCTGGCCAGCGCTGCGGCCAGCCTGCCCGCGCAAGCCTTCCCCACCAAACCCGTGCACATCGTGGCCGGCTTCGCGCCCGGTGGCGCCGACACCTCGGCGCGGCTCATCGGCCAGAAGCTGCAAGAGCTGTGGGGCCAGCCGGTCATCATCGACAACAAGCCCGGCGCCGCCGGCAACCTGGGGGCGGATGCGGTGGCGCGCGCGCCGGCCGATGGCCACACGATTCTGCTGTTCGTCAACAGCTACACCATCAACACCAGCGTCTACAAGAACCTGAGCTGGGATGCGCTGCGCGACTTTGCGCCCGTGGGCCGTTACGGCCGCTCGCCCATGGTGGTGGTGGTGAACAGCACGGTGCCGGCCAAGAGCCTGAAGGAACTGGTGGCGCTGGCCAAGGCCAAGCCCGGCACGCTGAACTACGGCTCGGCGGGCGTGGCCACCGCGCCGCATCTGGCGGTGGAATGGTTTGCCAGCGCCACGGGCATTGAGGCCACGCATGTGCCCTATCGTGGCTCGGCGCCTTCGGTGGTGGGTCTGGTGGGCAACGAGGTGCAGTTCGCATTCGGCGCGCTCTCGGCCTTCGAGCCGATGATCAAGGACGGCCGCGTGCGTGCCCTGGCCGTGACCACCGCGCAGCGCTACCCGGCCATGCCCGAGTTGCCCACCGTGGCCGAAGAAGCCATGCCGGGGTTTGATGCCGACATCTGGTACGGCTTCGTCGTGCCCGCCGCCACGCCCGCGGCGGTGGTGGCCAAGCTGAGCAAGGACTTGCAAACCGTGTTGGCGGATGCCGACCTGCAAGCCAAGCTGCGCGCCCGCGGCGTGGAGCCGGCGTACCTGGACGGCAAGTTAACGTCTGAGTTGATTCGCAAGGACGTGGCGCGCTGGCGCGACGTGGCTGAGCGCATCAAGCTCAAGCTTGATTGATCAAGCTTTCCTGCTGTTTTTCTGGAGCCCAACATGCCAGCCGCCGCACGCACCGTGCCCACCTACGAAGCCCTGGCCGCCGACATCAAGGCCCAGGGCATCGACACGGTGTTCGGCTTGATGAGCGACGACACGGCGCTGTTCGTGACCACGCTCGACGCCATGGGCGTGCGCTTCTATGGCGCGCGCCACGAGAACAACGCCGTGGCCATGGCCGAGGGGTTTGCGGCGGCCACGGGCAAATTGGGCGTGGCCATCATTGGCCGGGGGCCGGCCACGGCCAACGCCTTGCATGCGGCGGTGTACGCCAACCGCACCGGCAGCCGCGTGTTGCTGATCTATGGCTATATCGCCATGCCGCAGGCTGCCGGCAACAACCTGGGCCCGGATGGCAAAGCGTTCAACGCCCCCGCTGTGCTCGAAGCGGCGGGCATTCAAACCTTCACCGCCCAGCATTCCGCCACGGCGCAACGCACGCTGGCGCAGGCCATGAGTTGGGCACTGGGTTCGGAACACAGCGGCCGCTGCGCCGCGCTGTTGTTGCCCACCAGCGTGCAGTTTGGCCTGATCGAACCCGTGCCGCCAACCGCCTTGCCCGCAGCCGCGGCCAAGCCGCAACACGCGCGCGCACCGGCCATTGCCACCGCCGCCGCCTTGTTGCAAGCGAGCAAGCGGCCCCTGTTCATAGCCGGCCTGGGCGCACACCGCGCGGGTGCGAAGGAGGCGATTGAACAACTGGCCGACGCCACCGGCGCGGTGCTGGCCGCCACACTCAAAGGCAAGGACTTGTTCCACGGCAACCCCTACAACCTGGGCCTGATCGGCTCGTATTCGCATGGCGCGGGCCGGCGCTTGATGGACCAGGCCGATTGCGTGGTGGTGTTCGGCGCTGGGCTGAACCAGCGCACCACCAGCTACGGCACGTCGGTTCCCGAAGGCGTGCCCTTGATCCATGTGGACAGCACGCGCGCCAACATCGGCCGCTGGTTCCATGCCGATGTGGCGCTGGTGGCCGATGCGCGCAGTGCGGCTGAACAATTGCTCGCGGCCATCAAACCGAAAGATGCAGCGGACAAGCCGTTCCACACCGAAGACAACCGCCGCCGTTTGGCTGACTTTGATTTGGCCAGCGAATTTGAGCCCGTGCACACCCCGCGCACGCTGGATCCGCGCAGCCTGGCCATGGCGCTGAACCGCCTGCTGCCGGCTGATCGAAATGCCGTCTACGACTCGGGCAACTTCCTGCAAATCGTGCCCTTCATCGCCGGCCTGGGGCCGCAGCACTTCAAGGGCTCGCACGACTTTTCTTCCATCGGCCTGGGCTTCGGCACGGCCATGGGGGTTGCGGTGGGCACGCCGCAGCATCCCGCCGTGCTGTTCGTGGGCGATGGTGGCTTCTTGATGAACCTGGGCGAGCTGGAAACCGTGGTGCGCGAAGACATCGCGCTGACCATCGTGGTGATGAACGACTGCGCCTATGGTGCTGAGCTGCACTACCTGAAGATGCGCGACGCGCCGGTGGGCAAGTCAGTCTTCCTCGATGTGGACTTCGCTCCCCTGGCGCAAACGCTGGGCTTTCACACCGCCACGGTGCGCACGCTCGAAGAACTG
>JAYUPO010000257.1:0-10313 GCA_043760085.1 Burkholderiales bacterium | reverse complement strand
TCAAGTTGAAAGCCGCGGCGATGTGGCGCTGGAAGTTGTCCTGCGTCGTCACCGCCGCGCGCGCGATGTGGAAGCCGACGATGCCGGCCAGCGGCCCGAACGACAACGGCGCCGGTCGCGCGTCGAGCGCTTCGCGTGCTTCGGGTTCAGTGGCCGCAGGCAGTCTTGCGTTCATCGTTGCCGTCAGCCGATGAAGGGCAGCGCGGCTTCGGACCGGCCCACGCGCGTCCAATGCGTCGCCGCTTGCGGCAGCAGCCACTCGACGCCGAAGCGCGCGGCATCGAACCATTGCGCCGATGTGCGGCCGCCGGGCAGCGGCAAACGCGCCGGATCGTGGGCGCAGCGCGCGATGCGTGCCCAGGCCCAGGCCATCAGCGCGTGGCCGACGGCCATCAGGTAGTCGTCGGCCACACGCAGCGGCCATTCGCTGTCTTCGGCGGCGCCATCGATCAGCGCCGCGTCGGCCTGTCGCCAGCATTCGAGTTGTTCGGCCAGCGCGTCGCCGAAGGCGGTGCCGTCGCAGGCCTCGGCTTCTTCGTGCAGCAGCGCGCGCAGCGCAGCCGATCGGCGGCCACCGTCGTCGAGCAGCTTGCGCGTCATCAGATCGACCGCCTGGATCTCGTTGGTGCCTTCGTAGATCAGCGCGATGCGGCTGTCGCGCACCGCCTGCTCGATGCCGTACTCGTGCACATAGCCGTAGCCGCCCCAGACGCCGAGCGCTTCGTCGGCGCTGCGGTGACCGAGTTCGGTGAAGAAGGCCTTGGCAATCGGCGTCAGGAAGGCGACATGCGCTGCGGCGGTTTCGCGCCGCGCGGCATCCGGATGCTGCTGCGATTCATCGAGCCAGATCGCTGTCCAGTAGGCGAGCGTGCGAATCGCGTCGGTGCGGGCCTGCAGCGTCAGCAGCGTGCGCCGCATCGCAGGGTGCCAAGCAATCGGGTCGGCCGCAGCCGGTGCCGCGCCGACGGGTCGGCGTGCGGCGCGCATCTGCACGCGTTGCTCGGCATAGCGCCAGGCGTTCTGCGTCGCCGCTTCGAGGTGGCCGACGCCTTGCATCGCCACCTGCAATCGCGCCGCGTTCATCATCAGGAACATCGCGGCCAGGCCGCGGTTCGGCTCGCCGACGAGCCAGCCCTGTGCGCGCTCGAAGCGCATCTGGCAGGTCGCGCTGCCCTTGATGCCCATCTTCTTTTCCAGCGCGTCCACATGAATGCCGTTGCGCCGGCCGTTGTTCTGTTCGTCAGGCAGGAACTTTGGCAACAGCGCCAAGGACAAGCCCTTGGTGCCGGGCGGCGCATCGGCCAGGCGGCACAACACCAGATGCACGATGTTGGGCGTGAGATCGTGGTCGCCACCGGAAATAAAAATCTTCTGGCCGTTGATGCGCACCGGCGCGCCGTTGGCCGCCGCGGCGCCGCCCACCAGGTCGGCCCGGGTGCGGGCCAGGCCCAGATCACTGCCGGCCTGCGGCTCGGTCAGGCACATCGTCACCAACCACTCACCGCTGGCCACCTTGGCCAGGTAGCGTTCGCGCAGCTCAGGCACGGCGTGGTGCCGGATCACCTCATAGGCGCCATGCAACAGGCCGGGGTACATGGTCCAGGCATGGTTGGCTGCGGTGAGCATTTCGTACAGCGCTGCATTCAGCAACTGCGGCAGGCCCTGGCCGCCGGCTTCGGGCACGCAGGCCAGGGCGGGCCAGCCGCCTTGCACGAAGGCGGCATAGGCCTGGCGGTAGCCTGTGGGCGTGGTGACGTTGCCGCCGGCAAGCGTGCAGCCTTGCAAGTCACCTGTTGCGTTAGTGGGAGCCAGCACCTCGCCGGCAAACTTGCCCGCCTGGGCCAGCACTTCGGCGGCGGTGGGGGCGTCCAGGCCCTCAAACGCGGGCAGCTCGCGCCACGACGCCGGCGCATCCAGCACCTGGTTGATGAGGTAGGCCATGTCGGCCACCGGGGCTTGGTAGTGCCACATGCTCAAGCTTGGCCGCTCTTGGCTGCGCCGAGATAAGTTTCGATCACTCGCGGGTCACCGGCCAGTTGCTCGGCCGGGCCTTGCAGGGCGAAGGCGCCGGTCTCCAGCACGTAGCCGTGGTCGGCCACTTCGAGCGCGGCGCGGGCGTTTTGTTCGATCAGCAAGATGCTGATGCCTTGCTCGCGCAGCCGGCGGATGGTGCGGAAAATCTCGCGCACCACCAGCGGCGCCAGGCCCAGGCTGGGTTCATCGAGCAGCAACAGCTTGGGCGCCGACATCAGGGCCCGGCCCAGCGCCAGCATCTGCCGCTCGCCGCCCGAAAGCGTGCCGGCCAGTTGCGCGCGGCGCTCCTGCAAGCGCGGGAAGAGTTCGAACACGCGCTCGATCTCGCGCTGCCAGTGCGGCACGCGCAGCTTCATGGCGCGGTAGCCGCCCAGGATGAGGTTGTCTTGCACCGACATGGTGGCAAACAGTTCGCGTTTCTCGGGCACCAGGGCCAGGCCGAACATCACCCGTTCTTCGAGCGTCATGGCGGCCAGGTCCTGGCCATCAAAGACCAGCCGGCCGCGCGCCGGCAGCACGCCCATCAGCGCATTCAGCGTGGTGCTCTTGCCGGCGCCGTTGGGGCCGATGATGGTCACCACCTGGCCCTTTTGCAGATCGAAGGTCAGACCCGTCAGCACCTCGGCGCGGCCGTAGCCGGCGTGCAGGTCAGTCACTTGCAGCAGGGCTTGGCTTATGTCCATGCTCAATGTTCCGTGCCCAGGTAGGCGGCGCGCACCGCCGGGCTGGCCTGCACTTCGGCCGGCGTGCCTGCCAGCAACAAGGTGCCGAACTCCATCACCACGATGCGGTCGGTCAGGCCCATCACGAAATCCATGTCGTGTTCCACCAGCAGCAGGCTCATGCCTTCCACCTTGAGCTGGCGCAGCACCGCGCCCAGGGCCTGCTTTTCCAGGTGGCGCAGGCCGGCGGCGGGCTCGTCGAGCAACAGCAGCGCCGGGTCGGTGCACAGCGCACGGGCGATTTCCATCAAGCGCTGCGGGCCCAGCGCCAGGTTGCCGGCGAGTTCGTTCATCTGCGCGGCCATGCCGATGCGCGCGAGCTGCTTTTCGGCTTCGGCGAACAGGCTGCGTTCTTCGTCGCGGTCCAGGCGCAACATGGCGCGCAGCGTGCCCGAGCGGCTGCGCAAGTAACCGCCCAGGGCGACGTTTTCCAGCACCGTCATTTCGGGAATCATCTTCACATGCTGGAAGGTGCGCGAAATGCCGCGCCGCGCAATCTCGCGCGAAGGCAGGCCCGCCACCGCCGCGCCGCGAAACGCCACCGCACCGCGCGTCAGGCCGAGCACGCCGGTGATGAGGTTGAAAGTGGTGGACTTGCCCGCGCCGTTGGGGCCGATCAGGCCCACGATCTCGCCGCCGCGCACCTGGAAGCTGACATCGTTCACCGCCACCAGGCCGCCTAATTCCTTGCGCACCGCGGCCACGTCGAGCAACAGTTCGCCGCTCTCGGGTTTGTCGCGTGCAGGCAGCGGTTTGGCGCCGGCCCAGTCGCGCGTTCGCTGCGGCGCGGGCAGCCAGCGGATGACGAAAGTCCACAAGCCATCGGGCGCGTACTTCAGCACCACCACCAGCACGACGCCGAAGACGATGGTTTCGAAGTTGCCGCTGGTGCCGATGAGCTTGGGCAGCAACACCTGCAACTGGTCATCCACCAGCCGCACCACGCCCGCGCCCAGGAACGCGCCCCAGACATGGCCCACGCCGCCCAGCACGGCCATGAACAGGTATTCGATGCCCTTGGCAATGGAGAACGGCGTGGGGTTGACGGTGCGCTGGAAGTGCGCGAACAGCCAGCCCGAGATGGCGGCCAGCACGGCGGCCAGCACGAAGGCGATGAGCTTGTAGCGGAAGGTTGAAATGCCCATCGCCTCGGCCATGGTGCTGCCGTTCTTCAAGGCGCGGATGGCGCGGCCCGGGCGCGAATCGAGCAAGTGGGTGATGGCCAGCGCGGCCAGCAGGGCGATGGCCCAGATCAAATCATGCAGGCCGCGGCCGGTGCCCAGGTCAACGCCAAACAGCGTGAGCGAGGGAATGCCCAGCAGCCCGTCGTACTTGCCCAGCCATTCCATGTTGGCCATGGTGTAGTTCAGCGCCAGGCCCCAGGCGATGGTGGCCAGCGGCAGGTAGTGGCCCGACATGCGCAGCGTGATGGCGCCGACCAGCAACGCCGTGGCCACGGCCAGCGCCACGCCCACGAACAGCGTTAGCCAGGGCGACAGGCCCACCTTGGTGGCCAGGAAGGCCGCCGTGTAGGCGCCGATGCCCACGAACGCGGCCTGGCCGAAGGAGGTGAGGCCGCTCACGCCGGTGAGCAGCACCAGGCCCAGCGTGACCAGGGAGTACAGGCCGATGTAGTTGCTCTGGGTGATCCAGAAGTCAGGCACCGGCAAGGCCGGCAGCGCCAGCATCAGCGCGGCGAAGGCGGGGAAGGCCCAACGGCGCAACATCAATGTTCCTCGGTGTGCGGGTCGCGGAACGAGCGCCACAGCAGCACCGGCAAGATGGCGCTGAAGACGATGACTTCCTTGAATGCGCTGGCCCAAAACGAGCCGAAGCTTTCAAGCAGGCCCACGCCTAAAGCGCCCACCAGCGCCAGCGGGTAGCTCGACAGCCCGGCAAACACCGCAGCCACGAAGCCCTTCAGGCCGATGAGAAAACCGGTGTCGTAAAACACCGTGGTGGTGGGCCCGATGAGCAGGCCCGACAGCGCGCCGATGAACGCCGCCATGGTGAAGCTCAAGCGGCCCGCGCTGGTGCTTGAAATGCCCATCAGCCGCGCGCCCAGCCGGTTCACGGCCGTGGCGCGCAGCGCCTTGCCATGCAATGAGCGCTCGAAGAACAGCCATAACATGACGATGAGTGCGAGCGAGACGGCAAAGATGATCAGCGTCTGGCCGGTGATGCTTAAAGCGCCGGCCGTGAAGCGCGCATCCCAGAAGCTGGGGTTGCGAAAACCTTCGGCGCCGAAGAAGTACAGCCCCAGGCCGACGAGGGCGAAGTGCACGCCCACCGACACGATGAGCAGCACCAGCACACTGGCATCAGCCAATGATTCGTAGGCGATGCGGTAGATGAGGCTGCCGAACGGCGTGACCAGCGCCAGTGTGAGCGCCGCCTGCGCCAGCAGCGGCAGGCCCTTGGGCACCAGCCAGATCGCCAGCAGCGACACCGCCACCGGGTAGGCCAGCGTGCGCAGAACTTGCTTGGCGATGCGCGCGCCGCCGTGCTGGCGGCGCAGGCCGTTGAAGACATCGGTTATGGCCACGGCACCGGCCAGGATCAACAAGAACCACACCGTTCCCGGCACCTTGCCGGTTTGCAGCAGGGCCAGCGTGAGCGCGCCGAAGGCCACGAACTCGCCCTGCGGAATGAAGATCACCCGCGTCACCGCAAACAGCAACACCGTGGCCAGCGCGAGCAGCGCATAGACGGCACCGTTGGTGATGCCGTCCAGCGCGAGGATGCTGGCGATGGTTAGGTCCATGGGGTGGTGGGTGCTTGTTGAACCGGCTGTTTTGGATGGTTGTAGTTGTTCGGGATCAGGTCGGCTGCATTGGAGCGGGATCAGGCTTGACGCTTCTGGGCGGGATCAGGCCGGCGGGGCGTGCTGCTGCGCTCATGTCCTCCGTCGTCGGCCTGGCGGCCTCCTCCTCCCCCTTTATTTCGCTACGCAGCACGCCCCACCGTCCTGATCCTCAAGCAGCAGCTCGTTTCGAACGTTACCCGCGTCACCATGGGTGCCGGCCGAGGGTGTTGGGTGGCCGGCGTAGCGAAGTAAAGAAGGAGGAGGAGGCCGCCAGGCCGACGACGGATGACATGAGCGTAGCCGGCCACCCGACGCCCTCGGCGCATTACGACCGTCGATTGCCGCTCAGTGACCTCTGGTGGTGCCGGACACGAAGCGCCATCAATGCCGTCATCAATGCTCCACCACAAACTTCCCATCCACCACCTTCAGCAGCACGCCCGTCTCGTTGGTGTAGCCCCAATGGTCATCTTTGGTCCAGTTCATCACGCCGTGTGAGAACACCGTGCGGCCCATGCCTTCCACGGCGTCGCGCAACGCCGCGCGGAATTCCGGCGTGCCCGGCTTGGCCTTTTTCAGCGCCACCGGCAAGACCTTTTCGAGCACGATCTGCGCGTCATACGCATGGCCGGCGAACTGGTTGCGGGTGTTCGGGCCCATCGCTTTTTCGTACTTGGAAACGAAGTCGACCGCGGCCTTCTTCGAGGGGTGGTTTTCGGGCAACTGTTCGGCGATCACGGCCGGGCCGGAGACGACGTACGAGCCATCGACATCCTTGCCGCCAATGCGCACCAGGTCGGGCGTGGCCGCGGCATGGGTCTGGTAGATCTTGCCCTTGTAGCCGCGCTCGATCAAACCCTTGTGCGGCATGGCCGCGCCCGAACCCGAGGCCACCACCAGCATGGCGTCGGGGTTGGCCGACACCAGCTTCAAGGCCTGCGGCGTGACGCTGGTGTCGGTGCGGGCAAAGCGCTCGGCGGCCACCACCTTGATGCCGGCCTTTTCGGCTTGCGCCGTGATCTCCTTCAGCCACAGCTCGCCGTAAGCGTCGGTGTAGCCCAGGAAACCCACGGTCTTCACACCCGACTTTTTCATGTGTTCGATGATCGGGTGCGCCATCACGCCAAAGCCCTGCGGCAAGCGGAACATCCAGGCGTCCTGCCCGGGCGGCACGCCCACCGGCGCGGCTGAAAGTTGCAGCGTCTTGGCCTCAAACAGCACCGGCGCCATGGCTGCGGCGGTGGCGGTGATGCACGAGCCGATCACCATGTCGACCTTGTCTTCGGTGACGAAACGGCGTGCATTGCTCACGCCCTTGCCGGGGTCGGTGGCGTCGTCAAGGATGATGAGGTTGATCTTCTCGCCGGCAATCGTCTGCGGGAACAGCTTGAAGTAGTTCTGCATCGGAATGCCCAGGCCCGAGCCGGGGCCGGTGAGGGCCAGGCTGATGCCAATGTTCACGTCGGCCCATGCCGGCGCAGCGGCCAGCACGGCGGCGGCGGCAGCGGTGATGAGTTTGAGGGTCAGTTTCATTGCGGTCTCCAGTCAAATGAATGGTTACGGACAAATCAGGAACAAATCAGGAACACAGGGCCTTGATGTCTTCGGGAATGGGAATGGCGCGCAGCCGGTCCGGGTTGGTGGCGTCTCGCACGACGAAGGCGCGTGTCTCGCTGCCTTCGCACAGCACATCAGCACCCCGGCGCACCTGGTGATGGTGGATGAACACCTTGGCGCGCCATTCGGCCACGCTGGTGTGCACTTCGATCTGCTCGCCATAGGTGGCGGGCCTGAGGAACTTGGTGTGAATTTCCAGCAGCGGCGTGCCCACGATGCCGCGCGTCTTCACCAGCTCGCGCCACGGCGGCACGCCGCAGGCCATGAAGAAGGCGAGTGAAGAGGTGTCCATCCAGCGCTGGAAGTTCGGGTAGAAAACAATGCCTGCCGGGTCGCAATCGCCGAAGGCGATGGTGACGGGGAAGATGTGGGTCTTGGCCATGGCGTCAGGCCTTGCTGGGCACGATGAGATAGGGGTCGGCAGCGCCGCCTTCATAAAGCGCTTCCACCAAATCAGCCCGCGCGGTGAGCACGGCGCGCTGGTTGATCGAGCCTTTGTCTGTGACCTCGCCCTTGTCGATCGACGGTGGCTCCACCATCACATGCATGCGCGCCGGCCGGTTGGCGCTGCCCGTGCCGCCTTGCCACAAGGTGTTGGCCAACGTTTGAAAAAAGTCGCGCACCGGGGCGCTGTGCAGCACCTCGGCCAGGCCGGCATCAGTGGCAACACCAGCATTAACTGCGGCCAGCGTGCGGCAAGTGTCCAGCCGCGGGAAGATGAGCAGGCCGATTTCACTGCGGTCGATGCCGGTCACCACCACGTCTTGCACATAAGGCGCGCCGGCGGCGATGACCTTGCCGCGCAGCGGGCCAACGCTGACAAACGTGCCGCTGGAGAGCTTGAAGTCTTCGGCAATGCGGCCGTCGAACAGCAGGCCCTGGCTCAGGTCGTTGTCATCCACCAGCTTGGCGGCGTCGCCCGTGCAATAGAAACCTTCCTCGTCGAAGGCTTCGGCACTCAGCTCGGGCTCGCGCCAGTAGCCGGGCATGACGTGCGGGCCGCGAAAGCGAATCTCCAGCTTGCCGGCCAAGGGCACCAGCTTGACTTCGCAGCCCGGGTTGGGCAGGCCGATGTGGCCGGCGCCCACGGTGCTGTGCAAGGCGTTGGTGCAGGTGGGCGAGGTCTCGGTCATCCCTAAGCCAGTGATCATGCGCACGCGCCGGCCCAGGGTGGCCACGGCGTGTTTGTCCAAATGGTTCCACACCGCCTGGCTCAGGCCGGCACCGGCGAAGAACATGGCCTTCAGGTCCTTGAAGAACGTTTGACGTAACTGTTCGTCATGGTCCATGGCCAGGGCGATCTCTTCAAAGCCCTTGGGCACGTTGTAGTGCACCGTGCTGGGCACTTCACGCAGGTTGCGCAGCGTTTCAGCCATGCCCCCGGGCGTGGGCTTGCCATCGTCGATGGTCAGCGTGCCGCCCGTGGCCAGGGCAATGCCCACGTTGTGGCTGCCGCCGAAGGTGTGGTTCCAGGGCAGCCAATCGACCAGCACGGGCGGTGCCTCGGTGAGGAAGACGCTGCTCTGGCAGATCATTTGCAAGTTCGCACTCAACATGCGGTTGGTGCTGATCACGCCCTTGGGCAGCTTGGTCGAGCCCGAGGTGAAGAGGAACTTGACGATGGTGTCGCCCGTCACTCGCGCATGCGCGGCCGCACCTTGCGCGCCGGGGGCGGTGTGCAGCAGTTCGCTGAACGGCGTGGTGGCGTGGCCTTGCAGCGCACCTTGTGCCAGCACCACTTCCACATCCGGTCCCACGGTGGCGGCTATCGCCTTGGCATAGGCCGGGCTGCTGGCAAACACCAGGCCAGGCGTGAGCTTGCCCAGGATGTGGCGCAGCTTGCCGAAATCTTGGCTGACGAGCGAATACGCGGTGGACACCGGCGCATAAGGCACGCCGGCCCACATGGCGCCGAAGGCCAGGCTCAAATGATCGAGATCGTTTTCGCTGAGGATGGCGATCGGCCGCTCGGCGCTCAGGCCGCGCGTGGCCAGGGCCTGGGCGATGCCCTGGGCACGGGCCAGCATCTGCGCGAAGCTGATTCGTTCCCACTCGCCACCAAGCCGCCGGCGCGCGGCGAAGGTGTGGTGGGGGGTCTTGGTCGCCCAATGCTCAAGGCGATCTGTCAGGCGCTCGGGGTAGGGCGCCAGGGGCTCCACGGCGTTGATCAGCATGCAGCCGTCGGCGCGGCGTTGCAGCGTGGCCTGCGTGCAGCCGCCCACGCTGCAATCGCGGTAGGGCACCTGCGCGTAGGGCGAAGTCATGACGCCTTCACCACCTTGCCCGCCCGCCCTTCAAGGAACGCGCGCAGGCGGGTCTGCGCCTCGGGCGTGCTTTCGGCCACCGCGGCCATCAACGATTCGGTGAACAGGCCTTCGCTTTGCGATTGATCAGCAATGCGCGGCAGGGCGTGCATCACGGCGAAGTTGGAAATGGGTGCATTGCCGGCGATTCGTGCTGCCAATGCCAGGGCCTTGGCCAGCGCTTCGCCCTCGGGCACCACGTACTGGCTCAGGCCCACGGCCAGGCCTTCTTGCGCGTCATAGACGCGGCCGGTCATCATCAAATCAGTCATGCGGGCCACGCCCATTAACCGCGGAATGCGTGCCGAGCCGCCGCCGCCCACGAAAATGCCGCGCTGGCCTTCGGGCAGGCCGTAATACGCCGATTCGTCGGCCACGCGGATGTGGCAGGCCGAGGCCAGTTCCAGCCCGCCGCCCACCACCGCGCCATGCAGCGCCGCCACCACCGGCACCTTGCCGAACTGGATGGCATCGAACGCCGCATGCCACATGCGCGAATGCAGCACGCCGCTGCCGATGTCGCGCTCCACCAGTTCAGACAAATCCAGCCCGGCGCAAAAGTGTGTGCCCTCGCCGCTCACCACCGCGGCGCCCACACCTTCCGGCAAGTTAACGAAACAGGTGTGCAGTTGCTGGATTAACGGATCAGACAAGGCATTGCGCTTGGCCGGCCGGTTCAGGCGGATGTGCAGCACCGCGCCGCCCTGGCTGACCTGCAACAGGCCCAAGGTGGCAAGCAGCCCGGTGGCGGGAACGAAGGCAGGTGTCATGGCAGGCGTCATGGCAGGAGGCAGGAAGGCGAAAACGGCGTGACGATAATTAACTTCATGA
>JAYUPO010000256.1:0-1613 GCA_043760085.1 Burkholderiales bacterium | reverse complement strand
CCGCCTGGCGCGCGGCGCAACAACAAGCCCTTTTGAACGAGGTTAACGATGACACCTAGACAACGCCGCTTCACGCTTGTGCTGCTGGCCGTGGCCAGCGGCGCGGTGGCCGTGGCGCTGGTGCTCAACGCCTTTCGCAGCAACGTCGTCTTCTTCTTCAGCCCCAGCGACGTGGCCGCCCAGCAAGCCCCCCAGGCCAAGCTGTTCAGGCTGGGTGGGCTGGTCGAAGTGGGCAGCGTCAAGCGCCAGGAAGACGGGGTGAGCGTGCGCTTCAACGTCACCGACCAGGTCAAGACCGTGGCGGTGGAATACAAGGGCATCCTGCCCGACCTGTTCAAGGAAGGCAAAGGTGTCGTGGCCCAGGGCCGGCTTGAGCCCGGCGGCCTGTTCCGCGCGCAAGAAGTGCTGGCCAAGCACGACGAAAACTACATGCCGCCCGAAGCCGCCACCGCACTGGAGCGCGCGGCCAAGGCGCAGCAGCAGTCGCAAACCACGCTGAAATAAGTCACATTGAATCCATGATCCCCGAACTCGGCCATTTCGCACTCATCGTGGCGTTATTCATTGCGCTGGCCCTGGGCGTCTTGCCCATCGCCGGCGCGCAGCGCGGCGTGCCGGCCTGGGTGGCGCTGGCGCGGCCGGCGGCGCTGGCGCAGTTTGCGTTCGTGACCGTGGCCTTTGCCTGCCTGATGGCCAGCTTCGTGAACAACGATTTTTCGGTGATCAACGTTGCCAATCACTCGAATTCACGCCTGCCGGTGGCTTACCGCGTGGCCGCCACCTGGGGCAGCCATGAAGGCTCGATGCTGCTGTGGGTGTTCATGCTCAGCGGCTGGGCCGCGGCGGTGGCGCTGCTGTCGCGCAACCTGCCGCAAGACTTGGTGGCCCGCGTGCTGGGCGTGATGGGCCTGGTGAGCATCGGCTTCCTGTGCTTCATTTTGTTAACCTCCAACCCCTTCGCCCGGCAGTGGCCGGTGGCCGACGGCAAAGATCTGAACCCGCTGCTGCAAGACCCCGGCATGGTGATCCACCCGCCCATGCTCTACATGGGCTATGTGGGTTTTTCGGTGGCCTTTGCCTTTGCCATCGCGGCGCTGCTGGCCGGGCGGTTTGACGCCGCCTGGGCGCGCTGGTCGCGGCCGTGGACGACCGCGGCCTGGGCCTTCCTCACCGTGGGCATTGCCCTGGGCAGTTGGTGGGCGTATTACGAACTCGGCTGGGGCGGCTGGTGGTTCTGGGACCCGGTTGAAAACGCCAGCTTCATGCCCTGGCTGGTGGGCACCGCCTTGATTCATTCGTTAGCCGTGGCCGAAAAGCGCGGCGCCTTCAAGGCCTGGACGGTGTTGCTGGCCATTGCCGCGTTCTCGTGTTCGCTGCTCGGCACGTTCCTGGTGCGCTCGGGGGTGCTCACCTCGGTGCATGCTTTCGCCACCGACCCGGCGCGCGGCGTCTTCATCCTGATATTTATATGCATCGTGGTCGGCGGCTCGCTCGCGCTGTATGCCTGGCGCGCCGGCAGCATCGGCATGGGCGGGCGCTTCGACCGCCTGTCGCGCGAATCGCTGCTGCTGGTGAACAACGTGCTGCTGGGCACGGCCTGCGCCGCGGTGATG
>JAYUPO010000255.1:0-10314 GCA_043760085.1 Burkholderiales bacterium | reverse complement strand
CACAACACGCCGCTGGCCGGCAGCTACTTCAACATGCGCAAAACCACCATCTACGGCGGCACGAATGAGGTGCAGCGCAACATCGTTTCGCAAACCGTACTGGGTTAACCATGGACTTCACTTTCACCGATGAGCAAGAGCAACTGCGCGATGCGGTGGCGCGTTGGGTTGAAAAGGGTTTCAACTTCGAACGCCGCCGCGCGCTGGCGCGCGCCGGTGGCCACACCCGCGCCGTCTATGGCGAATTGGCTGACCTGGGCCTGGCCGGCTTGAGCGTGGCCGAGGAACATGGCGGCCTGGGATTCGGCGCGGTAGAGGCCATGGTGGTGATGGAAGAGCTGGGCCGCGGCCTGGTGAACGCACCGTATGCACAGGCTGCGCTGGTGGCCCCGCTGTTGCTGGCGCAAGCGCCGGCGGCGCTGCAAGCGCAGTGGCTGCCCAAGGTGGCCAGCGGCGAAGCGCTGGTGGTGCTGGCGCAGCAGGAACGCGGCTCGCGCTACCACCTGAACCGCTGCAGCACGCGCGCCATGCAGCTGGGCAACGGCTGGCAACTTGAAGGCGCCAAGCACGTGGTGCCGGGGGGCGATGAGGCCGATGCCTTTGTGGTGTGCGCGCGCGTGAGTGGCGCGGATGACGCCGCCGAAGGCCTGGCCCTGTTCCTGGTGCCCGCCGGCGCGGGTGGTGTAGGCATCGATGCCTACGCCACGCAAGACGGCGCCCGCGCCGCAAGCATCACGCTGCATGCCACAGCGGCTGAACTCATCACCCTGCAAGGCCACGCCGCGCTGGAAGCCGCGGTGGACGTGGGCATTGCAGCAGCCTGCGCCGAAGGCGTGGGGCTGATGGACAAGATGACGCAGATCACCGCTGAATACATGAACACGCGCAAGCAATTTGGCGCCACGCTGGCCAGCTTTCAGGTGCTGCGCCACCGCATGGCCGATGTGAAGATGCAGCTTGAGCTGGGCCGCGCGATGAGCTACTACGCCACGCTCAAGCTCGGCGAGCCCGCGGCACAGCGCCGGCGCGCCTTGTCGCAAGCCAAGGTGCAGCTCGGCCAATCCATGCGCTTCGTGGGCCAGCAGTGCACGCAATTGCACGGCGGCATCGGCGTGACGGATGAATACATCAGCAGCCACTACTTCAAGCGCCTGACGATGCTGGAGATGACTTTCGGCGACACCCTGCACCACCTGGGCGAGGTGAGCGCGCGCATGTTGCCCACGGCGGGTGTCTTTGCCTGATCACAGCTTGACCCTGGCCGATGTGGCCGGCCTGAAGCTCGGCCACTTCACCCATCCCGCTCGCCCCACCGGCTGCACCGTCGTGTTGTGCGAGGCCGGCGCCGTGTGCGGCGTGGATGTGCGCGGTGGCGCGCCGGGCACGCGGGAGACTGACTTGCTGCGGCCCGACAACCTGGTGGAACAGGTGCACGCCGTGCTGCTCACCGGCGGCAGCGCCTTCGGCCTGGACGCCGCCGGTGGCGTGATGCGCTGGCTCGAAGAACGCGGCCATGGCCTGGAAGTGGGCCCCGTGCGCGTGCCCATCGTGCCGGCCGCAGTGCTGTTCGATCTGCTGCACGGCGACCCCGCCATCCGGCCCGATGCAGCCAGCGGTTATGCCGCCTGCGTCGCCGCCTGTTCCACCGCCTGTTTCACCCCCAGCCACGCGCCGCCGGCGCAAGGCAACGTGGGCGCCGGGGCTGGCGCCGTGGTGGGCAAGCTGTTCGGCCCGGCGCGTGCCATGAAGGGCGGCATCGGCACGGCGGCGTTCAAGGCTGGCGCCATCACCGTGGGCGCGGTGGTGGCGGTGAATGCGATCGGTGATGTCATCGACCCGGCCACCGGCCGCGTCGTCGCCGGGGCGCGCAGCGCCGATGGCCGCGCGCTGCTGGGCAGCATGCAGGCCTTGTTGCGCGGCGATTTGCCCGAGCGCGCGCGCGCCGGCATGGCCACCACCATCGGCGTGGTCGGCACCGATGCGCAGCTCACCAAGGCCCAGGCCAACAAGCTGGCCAGCATGGCGCACGACGGCCTGGCGCGGGCCATGAACCCGGCGCATACCATGCAGGACGGCGACACCCTGTTCGCGCTGGCCACCGGTGCCAGCGGCAAGCCGGGTGACCTGACGGTGCTGGGCGCGCTGGCCGCGCACGCCGTGGCCCAGGCCGTGCTCAATGCGGTGCGCGCCGCCACTTCACTGCCCGGCCTGCCCTGTGCCAACGACATGGAGAGTGCATGAACAAATTGATCACCCGCCGCGCCCTGCTCGGCCTGGTTGCCGTGCTGGCCAGCGCCTGCGCCAGCGTCGCGCCGCCGACTGAGCGCCCGCCCATCGTCTTCGTGCATGGCAACGGCGACAGCGCCGCGCTGTGGCTCACCACCTTGTGGCGGTTTGAGAGCAACGGCTGGCCGCGCGAGCGGCTGCATGCCATCGACATGCCCCTGCCCTTGGCGCGCAACGACGACGCCGTGGCGCAAGACGGGCGCAGCTCCAGCGCGCAGCAGGCCAACTTCCTGGCCGTTGAAGTCGACAAGCTGCGCCAGCGCACCGGTGTGGCCAAGGTGGTGCTGGTGGGCAATTCGCGCGGTGGCAATGCCATTCGTGCCTACATCGCCAACGGCGGCAATCAATTCGTCTCGCATGCCGTGCTGGGTGGCACGCCCAACCACGGCGTGTGGGCGCACCAGGGCTTCTTGCCGGGCAGTGAATTCAACGGCACCGGCCCCTTCCTCACCGCGATGAATGCGCCCAAGGGCCCGAATGGTGATGAGGTGACGCCCGGCTTGAAGTGGCTCACCCTGCGCTCAGACGGCAACGACAAATTCGCCCAGCCCGATGGCGCGTGGATCGGCCAGCGCGGCGAAGCCACGAACGTCACGGCAGACGGCCCGGCCTTGAAGGGCGCGCTGAACCTGGTGCTGCCGGGGCTGGACCACCGCGAGGTCTCGTACCACCGCCAGGCTTTTGCCAAAACCTTCGAGTTCATCACCGGCGCCGCGCCTGGCACCGAAGCGATCCGCCCTGAGCAACAGGTTTTGCTCGACGGCCTGGTGTCGGGCATCGGCCCAGGCGGCCCGACCAACCTGCCGCTGGCCGGCGCCACGGTCGAGGTCTACACCGTCAACCCGGCCAGCGGCGAGCGCCAGGGCAATGCGCTGCATCGCAAACTCATCGGGCCCGACGGCCGCTGGGGCCCACTCACCACCACAGCGCAAACCCATCTCGAAATCGTCCTGGCCGCGCCCGGCTACGACACCTCGCATATCTACCGCCAGCCCTTCCCGCGCAGCAGCAGCGTGGTGCACCTGCGCGCCGAGCGCCTGGCCGCGGCAGACAAGACGGCGGCGGCGGTGCTGAACTTCGTGCGCCCGCGCGGCTACTTCGGCGTGCCGCGCGATGTGGTCATTTTTGATGGCATCAACCCCGCGCCCGGCGTGCCGCAAGGCGTGGCCGGCGTGGCCGGCAGCAAGCTGGTGCTGCGTGAAGGCGCGGGCCGCAGCGTGGTGGCGCAGTTCAACAACGAGCGCCTGGCCGCACGCGCCTGGCCGGCGGCCGAGGGCCACGTGGTGACGCTTGAGCTGAGCGACTGATGCCCGAGCGGCCCGCCATGCGCGAGCAGCTGACGCTGCGTGAGAAGCAGACGCTGCGTGCCGCGGATGTCCTGTTCAGCCAGGGGTTTGGCACGCGGCGCATCTGTGCGGGGTTGATCCAGGCCGGTGCGCTGCGCGTGGCCGGCCGCGTGATCGACGACCCACATGAAGAACTGGCCACAACCGGGCTAACGTTTGAGGTCAACGGCCGCACCTGGCCGTTCCATGAACACGCGCTGGTGCTGCTGCACAAGCCGGCCGGCTATGAATGCTCGGCCAAGCCGCGCCACTGGCCCAGCGTGCTCAGCCTGCTGCCGCCGCCACTGCGCGCGCGCGGCGTGCAGCCCGTGGGCCGGCTCGATGCCGACACCACCGGGCTGCTGCTGCTCACCGACGACGGCGCGCTGATCCACCGCCTGAGTTCACCCAAGCACCATGTGCCCAAGGTCTACCAGGCCAGCACCGCTGAAGAGGTGACGCCCAGCCAGCTTCAGGCCTTGCTCGATGGTGTGGTGCTGCATGACGACCCGCAGCCGGTGCGCGCCGTGGCGGCGCGTGCCACTGCCCCGCGCGATTTGGAGCTGGTGCTGGATGAAGGCAAGTACCACCAAGTCAAGCGCATGGTCGCCGCCGTGGGCAACGCCGTGGTGAGCCTGCACCGTTGCCGCTACGGCGCGCTGGAGCTGGACGCCAGCTTGCCCAGCGGGCAATGGCGCTTTGCGTTGCCCGGCGAGCTTGGGCTTTGATTGGCCGCATGCTGCAATTGCTCATGATTCGTATTGTTGATCTGCCCGCGCAGTCGTTGCCCAGCAGTATCTTGGCATGCGGTACCGCGGCAGCCAGGATGCTTTGGAGCGGGATCAGGCCGGTGGGGCGTGCTGCTCCACTCATGTCCTCCGTCGTCGGCCTGGTGGCCTCCTTCTCCCCCTTTACTTCGTTACGCAGCACGCCCCATCGTCCTGATCCTTGGGCAGCGGCTCTTCTCGAACGTTTTCCCCGCTACAAACCGTGCCAGCCGAGGGTGTTGGGTGGCCGGCGTAGCGAAGTAAAGAAGGAGGAGGAGGCCGCCAGGCCGACGACGGATGACATGAGCGAAGCCGGCCGCCCGACGCCCTCGGCCCGCGCAGAACGTCGCAGTGACAACGACGCTTGCAAAGCACAAACAATCGGCAGTCACGGCTAGATCGATAAGCATGAGGATTTTCAACAGCGCAACCCACCCCGGCCTGGCCAAGGCCTGTGCCTTGACCATCGGCAACTTCGACGGCGTTCACCGTGGCCACCAGGCGATGCTGGCGCTGCTGCAAAGCGAGGCCCGCCACCGTGGCCTGCCGAGTTGCGTGATGACGTTCGAGCCGCACCCGCGAGACCACTTCGCGCAGCTTGCCGGGCGGGCCGATGCGGCACCCACGCGCATCGCCACCCTGCGCGACAAGCTGGCCGAGCTGCAACGTTGCGGGGTCGACCAGGTGGTGGTCATGCGCTTCGACGCGCGCCTGGCGGGCCAGCCAGCGCAGGCCTTCATCGACCACGTGCTGGTGGCCGGGCTGAACGCGCGCTACGTGCTGGTGGGCGACGACTTTCGTTTCGGCACCAAGCGCAGCGGCGACTACGCCATGCTCGACGCCGCCGGCGCCGCGGCCGGGTTCGATGTGGCGCGCATGATGAGCTACGAGGTGCACGGCTTGCGCGTCAGCAGTTCGGCCGTGCGCGCCGCGCTGGCCGATGGCGACATGGTGCGCACCGCGGCGCTGCTGGGCCGGCCCTATGCTGTCAGCGGCCATGTCTTGCACGGCGCCAAGCTCGGGCGTGAGCTCGGTTGCCGCACGCTGAACCTGCGCTTCGCGCACGACCGGCCCGCCGCCCTGGGCATCTTCGTGGTGCGTGTGCACGGCCTGGGTGATGCACCCCTTGCCGGCGTGGCCAGCCTGGGCCGGCGCCCCACGGTGGATGGCAGCGGCCGCGTGCTGCTCGAAACCCATGTCTTCGACTGGCCCGCGGCCTTGGGCAGCGAAGGCGGCTACGGCCGCTGCATCCGCGTGGAGCTGCTGCACAAGCTGCATGACGAGTTGCGCTATGAATCGCTGGCGGCACTGCGTGCGGGCATCGAGCGCGACACCATGGCGGCTCGCCGTTGGTGGGCCGTGCAGACCCGCCCGTGAGGGTCGAGCGCTAAAACCGCCAGGCCACCCCGGCGCGGGTTGACCAGCCCCAGGCACGCTGCGTCAGCGGGCTGGCCAGTGCCGGGCCGAGCAGCCGCGCGGCGCCGATGTCGCCAAACGCCACCCAACGCTCGCTCAGATCAATGTTCAGGCCCGTGCCCAGATGCACGTCGCGCAAACCGGCGCCGACACGGTGCACTGTGTAAATGCTGGCTGCGGCCTGTGCATCGGTCACACCAAAGTAGCTCTGCATATAACGCTGGTCTGCAGCCGACACACCCAAGGTGGTGTGCCACATCGTGCGCGGGCTCACGCGCGCGGAATACTGCAGGTTCTGGTCGAACGTCACGCCACCACCGCGCCCCATCAGGTCGGCCGACAAGGCGGTGCTGGTGCGCCAGTGGCGGTCGAGCTTGACCACCAGCCCGAGTCGCGCGCGCAACGTCACAGGCACGTTGCCCATGCCGCTGAGCAAGGGGCTGTCACTGCTGCTGCGCCCGCCGTCAAAACGCAGTGCCACGTTCAGCCGGTACCGGTCGCCGCGCAGCAAGTCCGCCGCCACGCCGCGGTCCACCTCGTCTTGCTTGCGGGTGACGAAGCCGCCCGCATTGGTCGCCGTGAACCGGCCATAGCGCACGAAGAAGCCGGGCAGCAGGCGCGTGCGGTGGTCGCGCGCGCCGGCAAAGGCGGGCGAATGGTTGATCACCGGGCCGATGGCGCCTTCCCAGGCGGTGGGGGCTTCGCCTTCGGCGGCCATCGCAGCGGCCCCGCTCAGGCAGGCCGTGGTGGCGACAAGGCAAGGAAGGAACCGCATGGCGTGCCCGTTAGAATGGTCGACATGTCATTGTGCATTCCACTCGCTGCCGCACTGCGCGGGCACACCGCCACCCAGCGGCAGACCACACGCGACCGAATTCAGCCCCAGGCCCGCTAGTTTGGTTAAGCCAAATTAGTGCGTGCCTAACCGCTGCCTGAAGCTGCAAGCCGGCTTCATGGCCCGCCCCACCCGCTGATTCAGCGCGCCGAGCCCGGCGCCCAAGCCGCCATGACCACCGACTACCGCACCACCCTGAACCTGCCCGACACGCCGTTCCCGATGCGTGGCGACCTGCCCAAGCGCGAACCCGGCTGGGTCGCCGCCTGGCAAGAGCAGCCTGGTTCGCAGGGCACCTATCAGCGCCTGCGTGCCGCCCGCGTGGGTGCGCCCAAGTTCATCCTGCATGACGGCCCGCCGTATGCCAACGGCCAGATCCACATGGGCCATGCGGTGAACAAGGTGCTCAAGGACATGATCGTCAAGGCGCGCCAGCTCGCCGGCTTTGATGCGCAGTACGTGCCGGGCTGGGACTGCCATGGCCTGCCGATTGAAAACGCCATCGAAAAGAAGTTCGGCAGAACCTTGAGCCGCGACGAGATGCAGGCCAGGAGCCGCGCCTACGCCGGCGAGCAGATCGCCCAGCAAATGGCTGATTTCAAACGTTTGGGTGTGCTGGGCGATTGGGAGCGCCGTTACGCCACCATGGACAAGGCCAACGAGGCCGGCGAGATCCGGGCCTTCAAGCGCGTCATCGAACGCGGCTTTGTTTACCGCGGCTTGAAGCCGGTGTACTGGTGCTTTGATTGCGGCAGCTCATTGGCCGAATTCGAAATCGAGTACGCCGACAAGAAGAGCCAGACGGTGGACGTGGCCTTCCCCTGCACTGAACCGGCCAGGTTGGCCGCCGCCTTTGGCTTGGCCGAACTGGCCAAGCCGGCGTATGCGGTGATCTGGACCACCACCGCCTGGACGCTGCCGGCCAACCAGGCCTTGAACCTGAACCCGGCGCTGGCGTATGCGCTGGTCGATACGCCCAAGGGCCTGCTCGTGCTGGCCGCCACGCTGGTTGAAAAGTGCCTGGCGCGCTACGGCCTCGCCGGCACCGTTCTGGCCACGGCGGTGGGTGAGAAGCTCGACGGCATCGCCTTCAAGCACCCACTGGCCGCTGCACACAGCGGTTATGACCGCGCCAGCCCGGTGTACCTGGCCGATTACGCCACGGCGGAAGACGGCACCGGCATCGTGCATTCGGCGCCGGCCTATGGCGTGGAAGACTTCAATTCCTGCCGCGCCCATGGCTTGCAGGTGGATGACATCCTCAACCCGGTCGGTGCGCAGGGTGCCTACGCGGCCGACTTTCCGCTCTTTGGCGGCCAGCACATCTGGAAGGCCGGCCCGGCCATCAAGGCCGCCCTGCAAGACGCCGGCCACTTGCTGGCCACTGAAGGCATCACGCACAGCTACCCGCACTGCTGGCGCCACAAGAGCCCGGTGATCTACCGCGCCGCCGCGCAGTGGTTCATCCGCATGGATGAAGGCGAGGGCGTGTTCACCTTGGACAAGGCGCCCAAGACATTGCGCCAGACGGCGCTGGAAGCCATCGACGCCACGCGCTTCTACCCCGAAAACGGCCGCGCCCGGCTGCGCGACATGATCGCCAACCGGCCCGACTGGTGCATCAGCCGCCAGCGCAGTTGGGGCGTGCCGCTGCCCCTGTTCCTGCACAAGGAAAGCGGCGAGCCGCACCCGCGCACGATGGAAATATTGGATCAAGCCGCGACCATCGTCGAAGCCGGCGGCATCGAAGCCTGGAGCCGCGCCACGGCCGAGCAAATCCTGGGTCCTGACGACGCCGCGCACTACACCAAGAGCAGCGACATCCTCGAAGTGTGGTTCGACTCCGGCTCCACCTTCTGGCACGTGCTGCGTGGCACGCATCACGCGCATGACGGCCACCTGAGCCACCATGAGCAAGGCCCCGAAGCCGACCTGTACCTGGAAGGCCACGACCAGCACCGCGGCTGGTTCCACAGCAGCCTGCTGCTGGGCTGCGCCTTGTTTGGCCGCGCGCCTTACCGCGGCTTGTTAACGCATGGCTTCACTGTGGACAGCAAAGGCCACAAGATGAGCAAGAGTGCGGGCAACGGCATCGAGCCGCAAGTGGTGAGCCAGAAGCTGGGCGCTGAAATCATTCGCCTGTGGGTGGCGGCCAGCGACTATTCGGGCGACATTGCCGGCGACGACAAGATCCTGGCGCGGGTGGTCGATGGCTACCGGCGCATCCGCAACACGCTGCGCTTCCTGCTCGCCAACACCAGCGACTTCAACCCCGACACCGACGCCGTGCCGCTGCCGCAGTTGCTGGAAGTGGATCGCTACGCCCTGGCGCGCACGGCGCAGGTGCAGGCCGAGGTGCTGGCGCACTACGAGGTGTACGAGTTCCACCCCGTGGTGGCCAAGCTGCAAATCTTTTGCTCCGAAGACCTGGGCGCGTTTTACCTCGACGTGCTGAAAGACCGCCTGTACACCACCGCGGCCAACAGCCCGGCGCGGCGCAGTGCGCAAACCGCGCTGTGGCACATCACCCAGGCCATGCTGCGCTGGATGGCACCGTTCATGAGCTTCACCGCCGAAGAAGCCTTTGCGATTTTTGCGCCCGGCGTGGGCCAGAGCATCTTCACCCAGACCTACTGGGCCCTGCCGGCGCCGGATGCGGCTGTTTTGGAACGTTACACCCGGCTGCGCGAGATTCGCGCGGTGGTGAACAAGGAAATCGAAAACCTGCGCGTGCTGGGCGGTGTGGGCTCGGCACTCGAAGCCGTGGTTCAGGTGCAAGCGGCGCCGGCCGACCTGGCCTTGCTGCAAAGCCTGGGCGACGAGCTGAAGTTCATCTTCATCACGTCGGTGGTGAACGTGGCCGCGGGCCCGCAGCTGGCCGTGCAGGTCAGCGCCAGCACGGCGCCCAAGTGCGAACGCTGCTGGCATTGGCGTGAAGACGTGGGCCACGACCCGCAGTACCTCACGCTGTGCAGCCGCTGCACCAGCAACCTCTACGGCGCCGGCGAAGTGCGCCGGTTCGCCTGAGAGCACACCATGGCCGCCCGCAGATCAAGCAGCGGTGGTGCCAGCCTGGCCGTGTGGCTGGGGCTGGCGCTGATCGTCATCGTGCTCGACCAGTTCAGCAAGACGCTGATCCTGGGCCACTTCCAACTCCACGAGTCACGCCACGTCACCGACTTTTTCAACGTCGTTCGTGCCCACAACAGCGGCGCCGCGTTCAGCTTCCTGGCCGGCGCCGGCGGCTGGCAGCGCTGGTTCTTCATCGGCCTGGGGGTGGTGGCTTCGGCGCTGATGTTGTGGATGCTCAAGAAGCACCCGGCGCAGACCCTGTTCTGCTTTGCCATCAGCATGATCCTGGGCGGCGCGGTGGGCAATGTGATCGACCGCGCGCTGCACGGCTATGTGGTGGACATGCTCGACTTCCACTGGGCCGGCCGCCACTTCGCCACCTTCAACCTGGCCGACAGCGCCATCACCCTGGGCGCCATCTGCCTGATCGTGGACGAGTTGTTGCGGGTGCGGCGCGGGCGATGAGTTCAGCGGGGATAGATGTTCGGGGCGAGCCGAGGGCGTCGGGCGGCCGGCTTCGCTCACTGCACTACCTTCCGGTTGTTTGAGGGTATCGACGTGGCACAGCGCAGGGTTGTCCACGGCGGCGGGCGGTCGGCGCTTGCGACGAACC
>JAYUPO010000254.1:0-10350 GCA_043760085.1 Burkholderiales bacterium | reverse complement strand
GCTCCTGCCCATGACCCTGGAGTTCAGCCTGGCGGGTGAAGCCGACACGGCTGCGCAAACGCCGCTGGCGCTGAGTGTGGCCTGGGTGCAAGGCCTGGGTGCGGGTGGCGGCCACGCCGATCGCACGGCGTTTGAGGCTGTGCGGCCCGGCGCGCGGCCCAGCTTCAGCATCTTGCGCGCGCAGCTCAACACCCAGCACCGGCTCAGCAACACAGGCTGGGCTACCAGCGTGCGCGTGGCCGGGCAATGGGCGGCGCAGCCTTTGGTGCCGGCCATGCAGTTTGGCGCCGGCGGGCGCGCTTCAGTGCGTGGCTACGAAGAGCGTGAACTTGCGGCAGACCATGGCCTGGCGCTGGCGCTGGAGCTTTCAGCGCCCGCTTGGCAGCCGGTGGCCTGGCGCGGCGGTAGCTTGCGAGCGCTGCTGTTCATCGACGCTGCGGCGTTGCGCAACCGCGCTGATGCCCCGTGCAGCGGCACCCAAACGCATTGCAATTTGGCCGGCACGGGTCTGGGCCTGCGCCTGGATGCACGTTCGTTCGCGGCCAGCATCGATGTGGCCCACGCCCTGCATGGCGCCGGCAGCACGCCACGCGGGCGCACGCGCGGCCATGTTTGGCTGCGTGTGGCGCATTGACACTAAATAACGTTGGAGAACAGCCATGATCTTGCCTGTTCATATTCGCCTGTCGCGACTCGCACCCTGCGTGTTGTTGGGCCTGGCGGCTTCGCCGCTTGGGGCAAGTGCTGCCGACCCGGTGCTGCCCACCGCGCCCAGCGTGGTGCAGGGCCAGGCCCGCATCGCCACCAGCGGCCAAAGCATGACAGTGACCAGTGGGCGCAACGCCGTGATCGACTGGCGCAGCTTTTCCATTGGGCCGCAAGCGGCGGTGCGTTTCGAGCAAGCTGATGCCGCCAGCCAGGTGCTCAACCGCGTGCTGGGCCGCGACCCTTCGCAGATTCTGGGGCGCCTGAGCAGCAACGGCGAGGTCTGGTTGCTCAACCCCTATGGCGTGCTGTTCGGCCGCGACGCGCGGGTGGATGTGGCGGGGCTGGTGGCCTCTTCATTGAACCTCTCCACCACCGATTGGGCCGCCGGCCGGCGCCGGCTTGATCAACTGCCCGGGGTTGCCGCCAGCGCGGTCAGCAACGCCGGCACGCTGCGCAGCAGCACGGGCGGGCGCATCTTGCTGGTGGGCGGTGGCGGGGTGGTCAACGAGGGCAGCATTGAGTCACCCCAAGGCCAGATCGGCCTGCGTGCCGGTGCCAGCGTGGAATTGGCAGACAGCACACACCCCGGCATTGCCGTGCGGGTGTTCGCGCCGGGCCAGGGCGTAAAAAACCGCGGTGTGCTCAGCGCCGCGGGCGGGCTGATCGATCTGCAAGGCGCCATGGTCAACCAGGCCGGCATGGTGCGGGCCGATGGCCTGGGCCAAGGGCCAGGTGGCACCGTTGTGCTGCGCGCCAGCGAAGCGCTAACGGTTGAGGTGAGCAGCTTCACATCAACCCAAGGAACGCCCGGCGGGCGCATTGAATTGCTGGGTGGCACCCAGCTCGTGAGCGGCCGGCTGGATGCCGGCTCAGCCTTGGGGCAGGGCGGGCAGGTGAGCCTGGCCGGGCCCCAAGTGGCCTTGCTCGATGGCGCTGCGGTGAACGTTGATGGTGCGCGCGGCGGCGGTGAGATTGCCCTGGGCCTGGCGCATGAAGCGAATGGCCTGAGCACGGCCGCGGCACAGGCGGTGTTTGTGGGCAGCCAGGCGCAGCTCTCGGCCAATGCGCTCCAAAGCGGCAACGGCGGCGGCATTCGCCTGCGGAGTGCGGTTGCCACGCGGGCCTATGGCAGCTTCAGTGCGCGGGGCGGCGCGAACGGGGGTGACGGCGGTTTCATTGAGACTTCAGGAAACGGCTTGCTGGCCAGGCCAGCCCTGGTGGACACGCAAGCGCCGCGCGGCCGCGCCGGGCTGTGGTTGCTGGACCCGCTGAATGTGCAGATCGTGCAGGGCGACGGCAATGGGCAGGCCGGTGCGGCGCCAGATTTCAGCCCAATTGGCCCTGATGCCACAGTCGGCACCAACACCATCACCAATGCGCTGACCAAAGGCGATGTGACCATCAGTACGGGTACTGCCGGCAGCGATGCCGGCGTGATTTCGATGGTCGACACAACGTTGCAACGACTCAACCCTGGCAGCAACAACTTTCCGGAACGCACGCTGACGCTTAGCGCCGCGTCGGGCATCGTGCTGGATCGATCTCGCATCGTGGCTACGGGTGGCTTGCTGCATCTGCGGCTGCTGGCCGGCTCAGGCGTCAAAGACGGCATCAGGTTGAGTGGCTCCACCATCGACGTGACTGGCGATCTCACGTTGCGCGGGGCGAGTTTCAGTACCGAGACATCGGCCCTGTTCGCGCGCAGGATCGATGTGCAGGCCAACCGCGTTGCGTTGGGCGCGCCGCCGTCTTCTAGCGACGACTGCTGCATTCCTTCCACGCTCAGTACCGCGGCTGCGGGCAACGCAATAGTTCTGCGGGGCTTGGTAGGCAACATGGATGTATTCAGCAACCAGGCCGGCAGCAGCGCACTGTCCACCAATGAATCGGGCAACTACCTGCTCTACGCAAGCGACCCGGCTAACACCAAACTCGATGGGCTTTTCTACCGGTTCAAGCAATACGACGCCGCTTACCCGGCAGTACCGATAGGCCACGGCAACGGCCTGCTCTACGCCACGCAACCGGTGCTGGGCGTCACAGCACAGAGGCTGCCCTTGAACAAGGTGTATGACACCAGCCGCACCCTCCCGCTCACAGCCGCGCAACTCGACAAGGTGGCGCTGACGGGTTATCTGCCGGGCGACGAGCCCAGTGCCAGAACAGGCGTGATCGCGGACTTGAGTTACGACAGCCGCAACGCCGGCAATGCCGTGCCCATCACGGCCACGCTCAAAGGCCCCCTGCCGCCGGTTCTTGAGGGTGACACTCCGGTTTACGGCTACACCTTCGCAGGCCAGGGGCTGGTGGGCAATATCAGCCGCGCGCCGATCCGGCTTGCCGCCGCCACGGTGGCCAACAAGGTGTATGACGGCGGCACCAGCGCTGTGGCAACCGACTGGTCGCTCAGTGGTGTGTTGCGCGGCGACAGCGTGAGTGTGGCCACGGGAACAGCCAGTTTCCTCAACGCGCAGGCGGGTGCAAACAAACTGGTGCTGGCACAGGCCACGGGTTTGGGCGGGGCGGATGCGGTGAACTACCGGCTCATCGCCAACGATTTGAGCGGCGTGCCGTTCAACTCGGCCACCACCAGCACCACCGCCAACATCACCCACGCCAGGCTCACTTACCGTGCGCAAACGCAGATCGTGGCGCCGGGTTCCGGCTGGCCCACACTCACCGGCACGGTGAGCGGCTTTGTGGCGAGTGAGACGCAAGAAGGCGCCACCAGCGGCACCCTGCGCTTCACCACGTTGGCCACGCCCTTGTCACCGCCTGGCAGCTACGCGATACAAGGTGCCGGCCTCACGGCGGCTAACTACAGCTTGGTGCAAGACCCAGCCAACGCGCAGGCCCTGCTCATGCTGCCGGCTGGCGATGGTGTGGTGCACGTTTCTCGGCCCAAGCCAGACCCTGAATGGCCAGGCACGCAAGGCACCGGGCCTGTTGTCGTGATAGAGCCCAACTTCCCAGTCGGATTTGCGCCGCTGGATGAGAGCGTGTACTCAAGCTCGCAACTTGCCGCCGCGTTTCAAGCACGCGAGCTGGCCTTTGCGCGCCCCTTCCGCGCCAGCAAGGCCTTGCTCGACGCCAACCCGCGCTTGGCCGATTTGCCAAGCTGCACCAGCCTGGGCGGTGCCATGCAGGGTAGCTGTGTGATCACGCCGGCCATCAAGGCTGCCCTGCGCGCGCTGTGGAATGTGCAGCCGCCGTGGCAGGGCCAGGCTGCGCTGTTTGATCGCGAGGCCCAGTTCGGTTTTGCGCATTGGCACAGCGACCTCGATATTTCAGCGCTTGGATCTAGCGGCCGCTTCTTGCTGGGCGATGGCAGGCTAGCCTCAAACTTGCCAACGGGAATGCGCGCAAGTGAAACACTGACGGCGCAGATGCTGGTGGCGCCCGGCGCCGCAGGCGGGCAGCTTGGCGCTGTGGCGCCCGGGCAAAGGTCAGCCGGTGCGCCACCCGCAGTGATCGTCGCCGGCGGCGACAAGCTTGGCGATCTGAACGCCCTGGCACCCACCGCGGCCGGGCCCAGCCCGGCAAGCGCCGAGCCCGTGTGCGTCACACCCACGCAGCAGTTAAGTGGCGAGTGCCGGCGCCAGGCTGAGCTGGCGGCCTTGCGCGAGGTACAGCGCCACTGCGCGCAGGAGCCGCGCGAGAAGCAAGCCTCTTGCCTGTTCTCGCAGCAAGTGAAGGCGCAGCTTCAGCAGCGCGAACGCGAGGCGCGTTTGCTCAGCCTGGTGCTGCGCCCGCAAGAGCCGCGGCAGGCCACGCTGCACGACATTCGGCGCAAATGGGCCTTGGTGATTGGCATCGACCATTACCCCAAGGTCGTGCTGAAAGATGGCCAGGCGGCGCGCATCCCCAGCGCGGGCAACGATGCCCGGGCCGTTGCGGCTGAACTGCGCGACAACTTTGGCTACATCACCTCAGCGCTGGTCAACTACAGCCGCGCCGAGGTGGTGCAGAGGCTGAACATGCTGGCGGCCGTGGCGCAGCCCAACGACTCGTTGTTGATCTTTTTCTCGGGCTATGGCTTTGGCATCGGGCCAGGCGATGACGCCGCCGTGTGGGCCTTGAGCGATGCGGACTCGCAAGACCCCCGCAGCGTCTTGTCGCACGCCGATCTGGCGCGCCTGCTTGAGCTGATTGATGCACGCCAGGCAGCTTTGATTTCAGACAGCGCCATGGGCGGCCGCCTGCGCGCCAAGGCTGTGGACTACAACCCCTTGGTCGCGCCCGATGCGGGCGGCTTGCTGGATCGCCGCGCCACGGTGGCCATGACCTCGGGCGGCAACCTGCCCCGGGCCATGTCGAAGGACGAGGGCTTGTCAGAATTCACGGCGCAGTGGCTCAGTGTGCTGCGCCGCGTGAAGACCTGGCACGTGGGCGGGCGTGTCTTTCGCGAAGTGCATGCGTCCATGGAGAAGGACGGCAAAGTGCATCTGCCCGGCTATGGCGCGGCTTCGAACGAGCTGCATCAAGTGCGTGCCGACTACATCTTTGAGCGCCGCGTGCTGGAGCGTGAGGCGCCAAGCAAACCATAGCGGCCCGCGCGCGTTGCGCTTCACGCTCAACCTCACGCGCCAGGCGCCGTGCCCTGTGCAAGCAGGTGTTTGATCTTCTCACTGCGCGGCAGCGGCGCCACGGCACCGTAGCCGGTGGTGGCCAGCGCGGCGGCGGCGCTGGCCCAGCGCGCGGCGGCCACCGGCTCGTCACCCAGGGCCAGGCGGTGCAGGTACGAGCCGTCGAAACAATCGCCCGCGCCGGTGGCGTCCACTGCGTTCACGTAGTGCGCGGCCACGGCCACGCAGGGCCCGCCACTGGACACCAGCGAGCCTTCACGCCCCAACTTCAACACCACGGTCTTGGCGCCTTGGGCATGGCACCAGGCCACGATGCTGCGCGGCGCGTTCAAGCCGCTGAGCAACTGCACATCGTCCAGGCTCGGCAGGAAGTGGTCGCACAGGGGCATGGTCTGCAGGATCACTTCGCGCGCGCGTTCCAGCGGCCACAGCTTCAGGCGCAGGTTGGGGTCGTAGGCCACCTGGGCGCCGGCTGCATGAGCGATCTGAATGGCGGCATGCGCGGTGGCCGCTGCGCCGGCGCTGATGGCCTGGCTGATGCCCGACACATGCAGGAACGCTGTGCTGCGCAACAACGATTCAGGTAAGCCGCTTGGTGTCATCAGGCTCGCCGCCGAGCCGGCGCGCCGGTAACTGAAGCGGTGGCCTTGCGCGCCGTGGTGGACGAAGTAGATGCCGGTGGGTGAAGCGGCGTCCACCGCCACGCCCTGCGTATCCACACCTTCGCTGCGCCACAGTTCAAGCAGCATGGCGCCGAATTCATCGTCACCCACGCGCGTGATGTAAGCGCCGCGCGCCCCCTGGCGGCAGGCCGCGATCAGCGCGTTGCTGGTGTCGCCGCCAAAGCCTTGCAGGTAGGTGCGGCCGCCCGCAGCACCGGTCTGTTGAACTCGACCATGGCTTCGCCCAGGGCCACGATGTCAAACAGTTTTGTCATACGTTAAACAGTGCGCCAGGCACTACCAGTTCCACATCGAGCCGTCAGCCAGCCGGGCCACGGGCAGGTAGGCGCGCTCGTACGGGTATTTGGCGGCCAGGGCTTCGTCGATCTCCACGCCCAGGCCGGGCACCTCATCCATCACCAGCGAGCCCGCTTCAAAGCGATAGTGGTGGGGAAAGACTTGATCCGTCAACGCCGAATGCGGCATCAGTTCCTGGATGCCGAAGTTGGGCACCCACAGGCCGAAGTTCACCGCCGCGGCCATGCTCACAGGCGAAAGATCAGTGGCGCCGTGGCAGCCGGTGCGCACCTGGTACAGCGCGGCAAAGTCTGCTATGCGGCGCAGGTGCGTCAGGCCGCCGGCATGCACCACCGTGGCGCGGATGTAGTCGATGAGCTGCTCGCGGATCAGCTCTTTGCAGTCGTAGATCGAGTTGAACACCTCGCCCACCGCCAGCGGCGTGGTGGTGTGCTGGCGAATCAGGCGAAACGATTCCTGGTTCTCGGCCGGCGTGGCGTCTTCGAGCCAGAACAGCTTGTGCGGCTCCAGCTCCTTGCCCAATCGCGCGGCTTCAATCGGCGTGAGGCGGTGGTGCGCGTCGTGCAGCAAATGCACGTCGGGCCCCACCGCGTCGCGCACTTTGCGGAACAGTTCGGGTGTGTGGCGCAAGTACAGCGCCGTGTCCCAGGGCTCTTCGGGCGGCAGGCCTTTTTCAGCGGGTTCATAAAAGCCTGCACCCTTGCCCACACCGTAAGTCTTGGCCAGGCCCGGCACACCGGACTGCACGCGCACCGCCTTGTAGCCCTGATCGACGTGGCGCTGCACGGCTTCAATCGCTTCGCTGTGGTCGCGCCCGTTGGCGTGGCCGTAGACCATCACGCCATGCCGGCTCTTGCCGCCCAGCAACTGGTAAACGGGCAGGCCGGCGCGCTTGCCCAACAAGTCCCACAGCGCCATGTCGATGGCGGCAATGGCGGTCATGGTCACCGGCCCGCGGCGCCAGTACGCGCCGCGGTACAGGTACTGCCAGATGTCTTCAATCTGCCCCGCATCGCGCCCCAGCAGGCAGGGGAAAACATGTTCTTCCAGATAAGCCACCACGGCCAGTTCGCGCCCGTTCAGCGTGGCGTCACCCAGGCCGTGCAGGCCCTGGTCGGTGCTGATCTTCACCGTGACGAAATTGCGCCCCGGGCAGGTGACGATGGTCTTGAGGGCGGTGATTTTCAAGGGTGTGATCCGGGCAGGGGAAGGTGGCAAATGCGGCGACGGACGGTGATGATCGGCGGCATGGCAGCATGCCGGCATCGAAACATTGTGCGGCCAACATGACCCTGCTTTGCGCAACCAGCCTGTCGCGGCTTGTACCGGGCTCCTGCCAGGCGCCGGCCTATGACCGCAGCGCGCTGCGCCCCGGCATCGTGCACCTGGGCCTCGGTGCCTTCGCGCGGGCCCATTTGGCGCTGTACACCGAAACGGTGGTGGCAGCGGGCGATGCGCGCTGGGGCATCTGCGGCGTGAGCCTGCGCGATGCGCGCGTGCCGGCCACGCTGGCTGCGCAAGACCAGCTTTATTCGGTGACCGAGCAACAAGGCGATGCCGCCAACACCCGCGTGGTGGGTGTGCTGCGCAACGCCCTGCACGCGCCTTCGCAGATGGCGCAGGTGTTGGCCGCCATTGCGAATCCGCACACCAGCGTGGTGACGCTCACCGTCACCGAAAAGGGCTATGGCCGCAGCGCCGCAACGGGCGACCTCGACTTGGCCGATGCCGCTGTGCAGCACGACCTGGTGCATCCGGATTCACCACTCAGCACCCTGGGTGTGCTGGCCGCGGGCCTGGCCATGCGGCCGCGGGCGGCACCCATCACCGTGCTGAGCTGCGACAACATGGCCGGCAATGGTGATGCGCTCAAGCGCGTGCTGGTTCAGTTCGCGCAGCAGACGAACGGCGAGCTGGCGCGACGCATCGAACACGACATCGCCATGCCCAACTGCATGGTCGACCGCATCGTGCCTGCCGCCACACCTGAATCGTTAGCGCTCGCCGAAAGGCAATTGGGCCTGCGCGACGAAGCGGCCATCGTCTGCGAGCCGTTCACGCAATGGGTCATCGAAGACCGCTTCAGCGGCCCGCGGCCGGCCTGGGAAGAGGCAGGCGCGTTGCTCACCTCGGACGTTAAACCCTATCAGGAAATGAAGCTGCGCCTGCTCAACGGCACGCATTCTGCCATTGCCTACGCCGGCCAGTTGCGCGGCCTGGCCACCGTGGCGCAGGCGCTGGCCGACCCGCTGGTGGGCGGCTTTGTGCGCCGTTTGATGCTGGAAGACTTGCGCGAGTGCGTGCGCGTACCGGCCGGGTTTGACGTGGGCACGTATTGCGCCCAACTTTTGCAACGATTCGAGAACACGGCCCTGGCGCACCGCACCGAACAGATCGCCATGGACGGCACGCGCAAAGTGCCGGTGCGCTGGCTGCCGGCGTTGCGCGAGAGCTTGGCACGAGGGGCGGAGCGCCCCTTGCTTGAGCGAGCCCTGGCGCTGTGGCTGCACTACCTTCAAGCGGGCCGCAGCGATGGCGGGGTGGCGCTGGTCATCAACGACCCGGGCGCCGCGGTCTTAAAGGCGCGCCTGGAGGCAGGTGGTGAGGCCTTGTCCAGTGTTCAAGCGGCGCTCTCTCATCGTGTCGTGTTTGGCCAGGAGCCGTGGCCACAAGCATTTGTGCAGCGGCTGGGCGGGCATCTGACGATATTGCGATCAGGTGGGGCAGGGGCGTTGTTAGCGTTAACCTGATGCTGCATTGGAGCGGGATCAGGCCGGCGGGGTGTGCTGTTCCGCTCATGCCCGGGGCTCTGCGCCGGGCATGAGTGAAGCCGGCCACCTGACGCCCTCGGCTCGCGCCGGCCTGCACGCAACCCGCGCGGTCAGCGATGCAAGTCGAACACCGCCGCACCGCGCTTCAACACGCTGCGCGCGATCACCGTGCGGTGAATTTCTGAAGTGCCGTCAAAGATGCGGTAGATGCGCGCATCGCGGTAGTAGCGCTCCAGCGGCAGTTCCTTGCAAAAACCCATGCCGCCGAAGACCTGCACGCCGCGATCCACCACGCGGCCCAGGGTTTCAGCGGCAAACACCTTCACCATCGCGATCAGGTCGCGGGCGTCTTCGCCGCGGTCAAGCATGCTCGCCGCCTGCATCACCAGCAGCCGCGCGGCGTTGATTTCGATGGCGCTGTCGGCCAGCATGGCCTGGATCATCTGGAACTCGCCGATGGGTTTGCCGAACTGCTTGCGTTCGTTGGCGTAGCCGGCCATCAGCTCCAGCACATGGCTGGCCTTGCCCACGGCGCGGGCGCCCACCTGGGCCAGGCGCACCACGTTCAGTGCGCCCATGGCCAGCTTGAAGCCCTGGCCTTCGCCGCCCAGCAGCGCTATTGGCTCAAGTGGAACGTTGTCGAAGAACAGTTCCAGGTGCGGCGTGCCGCGCAGGCCCATCATCTTCTGGTCTTTGCCCAGGGTGAAACCGGGCAGGCCCTTGTCGACCATGAACACGGAGATTTCTTTCTCGCCGGTCTTGGCCGAGACCAGGAAGAAGTCGCTCCACAGCCCGTCGCTGATGAAATGCTTGCTGCCGTTCAGCACCCAGCCGGTGGCGGTTTTCTTGGCATGGGTCTTGATGCTCTGGGCATCGCTGCCGGCGCCGGGCTCGGTGATGGCGATGGCGCAGGTGCGTGTGCCGTTAACGCTTGGTTTGAGCCAGCATTCGACTTGCTCGCCGCGGCATTCCAGCAGCGGCTCGTACAGGTTGCCGAAGGCGCGGCGGATCAGGATGTCGCTGGTGTGGCCAAACTGCTCTTCGCACAGGATGCGGTCGAAGGTGCTCAAGGCCCCGCCGCCCAGCGCGGCCGGCATGTTCAGCGCGTACAAGCCCAGGGCCTTGGCTTTGCTGTGCAGCGCGCGGGCCTTGGCCTCGGGCAGTTCGCCGTTGGCTTCGATCTCGTCTTCCAGCGGCTTGCATTCTTCGCGGATGAAGCGGCGCACGGTATCGAGCAACATGCGCTGCTCGTCGTTCAGGTGAAGCATCACGACCTCTGTTCAAGCAGGAAATCAAGCAACAGCG
>JAYUPO010000253.1:0-1620 GCA_043760085.1 Burkholderiales bacterium | reverse complement strand
CCGCCGCCAAGCTGTTCTTCGCCTACGGCCTGGGCAACGGGTTGACGTTCCCGATGAGCGTCGGCGCCACCACCATCCTGATGGCCGAGCGGCCCACGCCCGAAGCCACCTTCAAGCGCTGGCGCGGTGAGGTCGGCGGTGTCCGGCCCACGGTGTTCTTCGGCGCCCCCACCGGCTTTGCCGGCATGCTGGCCTCGCCCCACCTGCCCAAGCGCAGCGAGGTGGCCATGCGCCTGGTGTCATCCGCCGGCGAAGCCTTGCCGGCTGATCTGGGCGAACGCTTCACGGCGCACTTCGGCGTGGAAATCATCGACGGCATCGGCTCCACCGAAATGCTGCACATCTTCCTTTCCAACCAGCCCGGCCGGGTGCGCTACGGCACCACCGGCTGGCCCGTGCCGGGTTATGACATCGAACTGCGTGGTGATGATGGCAAGCCCGTGCCCGACGGCGAACCCGGCGACCTCTTCATCCACGGCCCCAGCGCAGCCATGATGTACTGGGGCAACCGGCAGAAAACGCGCGACACCTTCCAGGGCGGCTGGACCAAGAGCGGCGACAAGTACATCCGCAACGACGATGGCAGCTACACCTACGGCGGGCGCAGCGACGACATGTTGAAGGTGAGCGGCATCTATGTCAGCCCCTTCGAGGTGGAAGCCACCCTGGTGCAACACCCCGCGGTGCTGGAAGCGGCGGTGATCGGCAAGGAAGATGTTGATGGCCTGACCAAGACCATGGCCTTCGTGGTGTTCAAAAGCGGCGCCTCGGCCAGCGAAGACGAGCTCAAGGCCTTTTGCAAGGAGCGCCTGGCGCCCTACAAGTACCCGCGCTTCTGGGCCTTCGTGCCCGACCTGCCGAAGACGGCCACCGGCAAGATCCAGCGCTTCAAGCTGCGCGAGCTGGAGAACGGGCCGAAGTGACTCATTCATTCGTTAACGTGGATTGGTGCGACCGCCGTGTTCGCATCGAGCACGAGTGGATCGCGCCCGAGCGCGAAGGCGCCCCGCTCATCGTCTTCCTGCATGAAGGCCTGGGTTCGCTGGCCATGTGGAAGGGCTTCCCGCGCGAGTTGTGCGCTGCCGTTGGCGCGCGCGGACTGGTTTATTCACGCCCCGGCTATGGCCGCTCCACGCCACGCGCTGCCGATGAAGCCTGGGGCACAGACTTCATGCACCGCCAGGCCCATGAAGTGCTGCCAGCGCTGTTCGAGGCACTGGGCCTGGACACGGTGCAAGAACCTCCCTGGCTGTTCGGCCACAGCGACGGTGCCAGCATTGCCCTGCTGCACGCCGCGCGCTTTACGCAGCAAGTGGCCGGGCTCATCGTGGTGGCGCCGCACATCCTGGTTGAACCCGTTTCGCTGGCCAGCATCGCCAAAGCCAAACAGGCCTACGAACAAACCGATTTGCGCCAACGCCTGGCCGCTTATCACGACGACCCCGATTCAGCCTTTTGGGGCTGGAACCGCGCCTGGCTGCAGCCAGGGTTTCAGCGCTGGTCAATCGCCGCTGAATTGGCGAACATCGCGGCCCCGATACTGGCCGTGCAGGGCCTGGACGACGAGTACGGCACGCTTGAACAGATTCGCGGCATTGCCCGCGCGCTGCCAGGGTCGCA
>JAYUPO010000252.1:0-1625 GCA_043760085.1 Burkholderiales bacterium | reverse complement strand
ACTGACGTGGCCCCCACCGTGTTCGTGAAGGGCGCGCGCTACGACAAAATGATGGAAGCGTTTGGCGGCGTGGGCGTTCATGCCACCACGCCGGCCGAATTGAACAAGGCCATGCTTGAGGCCCTGGCAACGGGCCGGCCCACGCTGATCAACGCTGTGATCGACGAAACCGCCGGCACCGAAAGCGGCCGCATCACCAGTCTGAACCCGCAGCTTGCGGCGAAGAAAAAGTAATTGTTCCGTTAACAAGGAGTACGCAATGACCAAAGCACTCGACGACATCAAGATCATCGACTTCACCCACGTTCAAGCCGGCCCCGCCTGCACGCAAATGCTGGCCTGGTTCGGCGCCGACGTGATCAAGGTGGAACGCCCCGGCTCGGGCGACGTCACGCGCAGCCAGTTGCGCGACATTCCCGATGTAGACGCGCTGTACTTCACCCAGCTCAACAGCAACAAACGCTCGCTCACGCTCGATACGAAGACGGCCGAGGGCAAGGCGATTCTTGAAAAGCTCATCAAGGTGAGCGACGTGATGGTCGAGAACTTCGGCCCCGGCGCGCTCGACCGCATGGGCTTCACCTGGGAGCGCATCCTCGAACTCAACCCGAAGATGATCCTGGCCTCGGTCAAGGGTTTCTCTGACGGCCACCACTATGAAGACCTGAAGGTCTACGAGAACGTGGCGCAATGCGCCGGCGGTGCGGCCTCCACCACGGGTTTCTGGGACGGCCCGCCCACCGTCAGCGCCGCCGCCCTGGGCGACAGCAACACCGGCATGCACCTGGCCATCGGCATCCTCACCGCACTGCGCCAGCGTGACAAAACGGGCCGCGGCCAGAAGGTGGCCTGCTCGATGCAAGACGCGGTGTTGAACCTGTGCCGCGTGAAGTTGCGCGACCAGCTGCGGCTGGATCGTCTTGGCTACCTGGAGGAATATCCCCAGTACCCGCACGGCAAGTTCACTGATGTAGTGCCGCGCGGCGGCAACGCCGGCGGCGGTGGCCAGCCGGGCTGGGTGCTGAAGTGCAAGGGCTGGCAGACCGACCCCAACGCGTACATCTACTTCACCATTCAAGGCCAGGCCTGGGCGCCGATCTGTGACGCCATCGGCAAGCCCGAGTGGAAGAACGACCCGCTGTACATGACGCCCAAGGCGCGCCAGCCGCACATCACCGCCATCTTCGCCACCATTGAAGAGTGGTTGCAGGACAAGACCAAGTTCGAAGCGGTTGACATCTTGCGCAAGTTCGACATTCCCTGCGCGCCTGTGATGTCGATGAAGGAGCTGTCGGTCGACCCGTCGCTGCGTGCATCGGGCACCATCGTCGAAGTCCAGCACAAGGCGCGCGGCCCCTACCTCACCGTGGGCAGCCCGATCAAGTTCAGCGACATGAAGGTTGAAATCACCGGCTCGCCGCTGCTGGGCGAGCACACCGATGAAGTGCTGGCCGAGCTGGGCTACAGCAAGGAAGGCATTGCCGCGGCGCATGCCGCCAAGGCGGTCTGAGCGTGCACCACGGCCGTTAACATTCGGCCCGGTTCATGATGGCGGCGCCCTGTGTGGCGCCGTCTCTTCTTCAGGGCCCTTTACAGGAGACGCTGCCATGCAATCCAACATCGAT
>JAYUPO010000251.1:0-3913 GCA_043760085.1 Burkholderiales bacterium | reverse complement strand
CGGTTCATCCGGACTACCCCGAGTTCAAGGCCTTGCTCTACGCATCGATCGACGCGCGCTTTCGCGAGTACTTCGAAGGGCGGCCGAAATCGGTCATTCGCCTCGACGAAATCCGTTGGGGCGGAGTAATGCGCGACGGCATCCCGCCGTTGAAGAACCCGAAGATGATCGCGGCGCGCGACGCGACCTGGCTGCAGGACGACCACATCGTTTTCGGCGTGGCTATAGCCGGTGACGTGCGCGCCTATCCCAAACGCATCCTGGCATGGCACGAGATGGTCAAGGATCGAATCGGCGGGCGCGAGCTGGCCGGCGTGTATTGCACGCTGTGCGGCGCGCTCGTGCTGTACGACGTGACGGCGGGCGGAGTGCAGCACGAGCTCGGCACGAGCGGCTTTCTGTACCGGTCGAACAAGCTCATGTACGACCATGCCACGAAGTCGCTGTGGTCGACGCTTACCGGTACGCCCGTTGTCGGGCCGCTCGTCGGCAAGGGCATCGAGCTCGAGCCGCTGTACGTCGTCACGACAACGTGGAAAGAGTGGCGCACGCGCCACCCGAACACCCAGGTGCTATCGCTCGACACCGGCCATCGACGCGACTACACCGAAGGCGCCGCCTACCGCGACTACTTCGCTACCGACCGGCTGATGTTCACGGTTCCGAAGCGCGACGACCGCCTCCCGAACAAGGCCGAGGTGCTGGCGCTGCGACTGCCGCAGATGCCAGGCGAGTCATTGGCCATCGCCGCCGACTTTCTGTCCACCCGTGCGGTCTATCACACCCGCATCGGCACCGTGAACATGGTCGTGCTGACCGACGCCAGCGGCGCGAACCGCGTCTACGAGTCACGCGACCTGACGTTCGCGAGCTGGGACTTTGCTGCGGCCGCACGCGACAGCCGGGGCAAGGTCTGGCAGGTCGACGAGTCGCGGCTGATCGGGCCGAACGGCGAGACCTTGAAGCGGCTGCCGGCGCATCGAGCGTTCTGGTTCGGCTGGTACGCTGCGTTTCCGGACACGCGCCTCGTCAAGTGAACCTAGAAACGGCAGTTGGACGCGCCCGAGCGGGCCGTGATGCGGTGTGCTGGCAAGGCGCGACGACGACGCAGGCTCATGCCTGCCAGGAGGAGCAACGCCGCCAGCGCGCCGCAGCGCGGCTTGATCGGGTGCGTAGCGCTGTCACCCAAGAGGTGAAGGTTGTCGTGGGTACAAAAGTCAATGGTCACGCGGACTTGCCTGTGGAGATAAGCGGTCAACTGCCGTTTCTAGGTTCAATGCCCGCGGCTGCTCGGTGGCGCGCGGCTGCTGGTGCATGTATTACCGGCAAAGTGGGCGCAGCGAATGTCCTGACACCGGTACCCCGGCCGCGCAGCACAACCGTCTGCGTTTCAAAGCCTTGGTGCAGGCCGGCGAGCCCACCGGCCTGATCGGCTACCGCGGCACCACACCCATGGGCTGGGTGTCGGTGGCGCCGCGCGCGCAGTACGCCAAGCTGGCACGCTCACCGGTCATGAAGCCGCTGGACGACGCGCCGGTGTGGTCGATCGTTTGCTTCGTCGTGCCGCAGGCCCATCGAGGCCAAGGCGTGGCCACGGCCTTGTTGCAAGGCACCTTGGCCTGGGCCAGGCGCCAGGGCATCGCGCTGCTCGAAGCCTACCCGGTGGACAGGTGCGAACGCAGCAACGATGAAGACCTGTGGTTCGGCAAGCTGTCGATGTTCACCGGCGCCGGGTTTGAAGAGGTGGCGCGGCGCAAACCGACACGGCCGGTGGTGCGCTTCGGCCCGTGTAGGGCCGCAAGCGCAGCGCTTTCACGGCCTGTTCTTGCGCCGGCGCGCCACGCCCGCCAGCGCTGCCAGGCCCAAGCCCATCAAGGCATAGGTGGAAGGTTCGGGAATGGCCGGAGTTGGCGGCAGCTCGCCAGGCGGCGGCGCCAGGCCGTAGGTACCCACCGTGAAGCCGTTCCAGGTTTCGTTGGTCAGGCTGCTCCAGGTGATCGAGCTGACAGCGCGGTTGAAGCGGATCACGCCATGCGGCTCGCCCGCACCAATGAGCCGGAATTCACTGCCCACGAGCTGCTTGGTCAAGGTGCCGTTGCCCCAGAAGCCGGGGCCGAAGCTGACAATCTCGAAGTCTTCATTGAACGAGTAGCCGTTGCCATTCAGGCTGACCACGGCGAAGAACAGGTTGTCCACCGCCTGCGAAAAGGTCAAGGTCTTGGAGGTGGCGCGCGACAGGGCAATGATGTCGGTGCTGCCCGGCCGGTTGTCGACCAGTGCGCTTTGGTAGGTGGTGTTGGGCCCGGTCCAGTAGTTGGTGGCCGGCGCGGTCTGGATGAAATGGATCTCGCCACCGTAACTGACGGCAATGTCGCTGGCGTCAGCGCCCGCCGGGCCCAGGTCGATGGCGCCGGCCGCCGAACCCGCAGCGCCGGCGGTGCCGCTGGTCCAGTTGGTCCAGATGACGGGTGCGGCCCCAACCTGAGCCGCACCGAGCAGAGCTGCTGCCAGAACTGCAATACGAAGTGCCTTCATGGAAATGCCTCCTAAATAGAAAACCACTTAATGCTAGTGATGCACAAGCTTCCCGTGCATCCCCTAGCTCACTCGAAAAACAGACGATGGGGCTGGCCGCAGGCCTGTCCCACCCGGCCACTGTTCATGCCGCGCCGAACTGAAGCCGCCTTGGCACGCCGACGCCGCGCCGCCAAGCCCACGGCAGCCAGACCGGCCAGCATGAGGGCATAGGTTTCGGGTTCAGGCACGGGGTCGATGGCGCCACCCACGTTGATGGCATAAGGCTGCACGTCGCTCAGGCCGCGGGTGAACAGGTCGAAGTTGTAGCTGCCGGATTGCACGGCATTGACGGTGACGGCAAAGCTGCGCGCCGCGCCGGCTGCAACATTGCTGCAACCCAGCGCATCGGTACAGGCGATGGAAATGCCCAGGCCGCTGCCGCCAAAGGTATGGCCGAAGACCAGGTCGAGAAAGCTGGTGGCCGAGGTGATTTCGGCCGCCACGGCGGCAGCAAACTCGGCCGCCGAGAGCGAGGCGAAGTTGTTGATCACCTTGCCACCCACGGCAGCCACGATGTCGCTCGCCTGGCGGCTGCCCGCGGGCTCGCTGCCATACCTGCTGTCCATCCCGGCGCCCGCGGCGTCGTTGTTGAAGGCGATCAGCTTGGCGCCCACGGCGCCCAGGGCGGAAATCACCTGTCCCTTGTTCACCGTTTCGTTGTGCGACGGGGCGTCACCGAACTGCACGATCAGGCGCTGCGACGCGGCGGCCCAGGAAGACGTGTCGGCGGTCTGCTTGAGCGCGTAGTAGCCAGCCTCGGGGAAGTCACCACCACCCCCCGCAGTGATGGCATTCAGGCCGTTTTGCACCGTGGTGCGGTTCAGTGTGAGATCGGTGCGGCGGTTGAATGCATTGGCAGCGGACACGCCTTCACTGGGGTCGCCGTCGTAGCTGGCCACGCCGTAACGGTAGGTGGCTGGCAGGGCGTTCATGATGGCCGCTGCGCCGGTTCTGGCGTTGTTGATGATGCTGCCCATGCTGCCGGTGTCGTCGATCAGGAAGAACACGTCAACCTGCGAGGCACCGCCGGAAGGCAACGTGACCACACCATTGAAAACCAGGGTCTGCCCCACATCCATGCTGGCGCTGACGCTGGGCGGCGCATAGGTGGCCGCGTTGGCCGCGCCCGCAAGTAGCAGCGCCACGGCGCCGGAAAGGGTCGAACGGTGTTTCAAGGAGGCTCCTGAAGTTGAACAACTGCCGGCTTGCGGCCACATGAGTTCAGCCGCACCGGTACCCCTTGTACGCAGGGGTTGGACTCATTCTGGGCCGCGTGCGTCAAATCCTTGCCCCCACAAATGCGGGGTAGTGGGGCTCATGCTAGGAGCCTGTCGGG
>JAYUPO010000250.1:0-3922 GCA_043760085.1 Burkholderiales bacterium | reverse complement strand
GAAGAAGGAAAACGCGGCCTCGATGCGGCCTTCGCTGGCGTGTAACTTGTCGAGCATCTGCGCATGCCGCTCGCGCAGCACGCCCAGCGTGAGCGGCTCGTCCAGCGCGTCCAGCCAGGCCACCAGGCGCGACATGTGCGTGCCCTTCTTGTCAGCCGGCAGCGCCACGTCCAGATTCCATAACGCCGATGTTGACTGCACAGCGCCGGCCACACGCAGCTGCAGCGGGTAGCGCACGTCTTTCACGCCGACACGCTGGATCACCAGGTGGCGTTCGTCACGCGCGCTTTGCGTGTCGGGGATGTGCAGGGCGTCGGTCAGGTTGGTCATGGTTGGTTCACGGCAGGGCGCACCACGCTCAGGCGCTGGCCAAAACGCTCATGGATGGCGCGCTCGATGCCCGCGGCATCGAGCCCGGCCAGGGCCAGCAACTTGGCCGGGTCACCGTGCTCGACGAATTCATCGCGCAGGCCCAGTTGCAGCAGCGGCACCGCCTGGCCATGCGCGGCCAGGCACTCGCCCACTGCGCTGCCGGCGCCGCCCATGATGCAGCCTTCTTCCACGGTGACCAGTGCGTCATGGCTGCGCGCCAGCTCCAGCACCAGGGCTTCATCCAGCGGCTTCACGAAGCGCATGTTGGCCACGCTGGCATCGAGCGCTTCGGCCGCGGCCAGTGCCGGGTACAGCACGGTGCCGAAGGCCAGGATCGCCACGCGCTGGCCCAGCGCCGGGCTGCGGCTGGCGCTGCGCCGCAGTTCGGCGCGGCCCCAGGGCAGTTCGGTCAGCGCGGGTTCGACGTCCACGCCCGCACCGGCGCCGCGCGGGTAGCGCACACACACCGGCTGCTCGCGCCTGAAGGCGGTGGTCAGCGCGCGGCGGCATTCGTTCTCATCGGCCGGGGTGAGCAGGGCCAGGTTGGGAATGCAGCGCACATAGGCGATATCAAAAGCGCCGTTGTGGGTGGCACCGTCGGCACCGACGATGCCGGCACGATCAAGCGCAAACACCACCGGCAAGTTCTGGATCGCCACGTCGTGCACGAGCTGGTCGTAGCCGCGCTGCAAGAAGGTGCTGTAGATCGCCACCACCGGCTTGATGCCTTCGCAGGCCATGCCGGCGGCCAGGGTGACGGCGTGTTGTTCGGCAATGCCCACGTCGTGGTAGCGCTGCGGGAAGCGGCGGTGGAATTCGACCATGCCGGAGCCTTCGCGCATGGCCGGGGTGATGGCCACCAGGCGCGGGTCGGCCTCGGCCATGTCGCACAGCCATTGGCCAAACACCTGCGTGAAGGTGGGCTTGCCGGGCTTGGCTTTCTTGAAGCCTTCGGCCGGGTCGAACTTGCCCGAGGCGGCGTGGTACAGCACCGGGTCGGCCTCGGCCAGCTTGTAGCCCTGGCCCTTTTTGGTGACGATGTGCAGGAACTGCGCGCCTTCCTTGGCGCGCAGGTTCTCCATGGTGGGAATGAGCGAGTCCAGGTCATGCCCGTCGATCGGGCCGACATAGTTGAAGCCGAATTCCTCGAAGATGGTGCCGGGCACGACCATGCCCTTGGTGTGCTCTTCGAAGCGCCGCGCCAGTTCGTACAGCGGCGTGTGCCGCAGCACGCTCTTGGCGCCTTCGCGCGCCGAGGCGTAGAACTTGCCGCTCATCAGGCGCGCCAGGTACTTGTTCAGCGCCCCCACCGGCGGGCTGATCGACATGTCGTTGTCGTTCAACACCACCAGCATGTCGGCAACCAGGCCGCCATGCGGCATGCCGCCGTTGTTCAGGGCCTCGAAGGCCATGCCGGCGGTCATGGCGCCGTCGCCGATCACGGCCACGCAGTGGCGCTGCTCGCCTTTGAGCTTGGCCGCCAGGGCCATGCCCAGCGCAGCGGAGATGGATGTCGATGAATGGCCGACGCCGAAGGTGTCGTATTCGCTTTCATCGCGGCGCGGAAAGCCGCCGATGCCGTTCAACTGGCGCAGCGTGCCCATGCGTTCGCGCCGGCCGGTGAGCACCTTGTGCGGGTAGGTCTGGTGGCCCACGTCCCACACGATGCGGTCGTGCGGGGTGTTGAAGACGTAATGCAGGGCCACCGTGAGCTCCACCGTGCCCAGGTTGCTGCCCAGGTGGCCGCCGGTCTGGCTGACGCTTTGCAGCACGAATTCGCGCAACTCATTAGCCAGCGTCTTGAGTTCGCTGCGCGACAAGCGCCGCAGGTCGGCCGGTGTGGCGATGCGGTCGAGCAAGGGATAAGGGGTCATCGGCATGCCATTCAGCTTTCGCGTTCGACCACCTTGTCGGCCAGCCGCGCCAACGCCGCGGCATGCGGCAACTCGGCGCACGCCAAGGCGGCCAGGGCCTGGTCGCGCAGCTCTTCAGCATGCCGGCGCGCGGCCTGCAAGCCCAGCACCGACACGTAGGTCGGCTTGTTGTCGGCCAGGTCCTTGCCGGCGGTCTTGCCCAGGGTTTCAGACTCCTGGGTCACGTCGAGGATGTCGTCCACCACCTGGAAAGCCAGGCCGATGGCCGCGCCGTAGCTGCTCAGCGCCGCCCAAGCGGCGGGGGCGCATTCGCCGCAGGCCGCACCCATCAACACGCTGGCCTGCAACAGCGCACCCGTCTTGCGCCGGTGCATGTTGCGCAGCGCGCCTTCATCGAGCGGCTGGCCGATGCTGGCCAGGTCGATCGCCTGGCCACCGGCCATGCCGGCATGCCCCGCCGAACGCGCCAGCAAGGCGCACAGGCGAGCCTGCAAGGCCGGGCTCACACCGGCTTCGGGCGTGAGCACTTCAAACGCCAGCGCCTGCATCGCGTCGCCCGCCAGCATGGCCTGGGCTTCGCCGAACTTCACGTGCACAGTGGGCTTGCCGCGGCGCAGCACATCGTTGTCCATGCACGGCATGTCGTCATGCACCAGCGAATAGGCGTGGATCAGTTCCACCGCCACGGCCGCCCGCATGGCGGCATCGCGCTGGCCGCGCACGGCGTTGCACGCCGCCAGCACGAGCAGCGGGCGCAGGCGCTTGCCGCCGTCGAGCACACCGTAGCGCATGGCCTCGCCCAGGCCGGCGGGCACGTCGTGTGGCACCCAGGCGTCCAGTGCCGCCTCGACGGCGCCCTGTTCCTGGTGCATCCACTGGTTGAAATCGGCCACGTTCACGGTGCAGCCCAATGCTTCAACTGGCCGTCTTCAAGCACCTTGACCTGCTCTTCCACGCTGGCCAGACGCGCCTTGCAGAACTGCAACAGCTCGGCGCTGCGCCGGTAGCTGCCGAGCAATTGATCCAGCGGCAGTTGGCCGTCTTCCATGGCCTGCACCAGCTTTTCCAGCTCGGCCAGGGCGGCTTCGTAGCTGGCGGGTTCGCTGGCCGGGGCAGTGTTCTTGGGCATGTGGGCGCGGGGGTACAACCGGGCATTTTAGTCGCGCCCTGTTGCGTGCTGCCCACGCCGTTGCGTGCCTTGAAGGGGCATGCCCGGGGCAGCGCCAGGAAGGCCTGGTGAGCCGCTTGCCACGCGCCGGGGCCAGCACTGCGCGTGGGTAGAATCCCGCCCTCTTTTGCCAACCGGGCGCGCCCGGTGGGGCAAGCAGACAAACCCACCCGCGGGGCCACCGGGTGGGGGGCTGACATACCCATTCATGGAGATCCAACGGATCATGTCTGACCTGAGCATCAGTCTCGGAGCTCTGGAGCAAGCACGCTCACACGGAAACGACGGGGCAACCCCAAGTTTCCTCGACCCCCTGGTGGGGCCTGACGCCATGCGTCAGGGTGGCGTGCTGTCGCAACTCCCTGTTAGCAGCTATTTCGACGAAACCTTGTTCCGCGAGGAAAAGCGCCTGCTCTTCGACGCCGGGCCGCGCTACGTCGGGCACGAGCTGTTCGTGCCCGAAGTGGGCGACTTCCACGCCCTGGCACAGGAGGGCGAAGGCCGCGCC
>JAYUPO010000249.1:0-3925 GCA_043760085.1 Burkholderiales bacterium | reverse complement strand
CTGTTGCAAGGCCTGCCCTTCGGGGGCGGCGCGCAACAGTTCGGCCACGCGCAGCAAAGTGGACGCATGGCCGCCCCCGCCGGGGCGCACCAGCTCGGCGCGCAAGCGCTGCAGCACCTGGTCGAACAGCACCGGCACATCATTGGCGGCAATTTGATCGGCCAGCGCCACGATCGCTGTGAGCGGCTGCAGCACGCCATCCACACCCGGCAGCGCCGACAGCGCTTGCGGAATGCGCCCGGCCAGTTCAGCCACCGCCGCCGCCACGGGGCTGGTGTTCGCTGAGCCGGCCGCGCCCGTGATCGTTTGCAAGTGCTGGGCATCGAGCGGCAGGTTGATCACACCCAGCGCGCCCGACGGGGCCTGCAACTGCGCGACCAGGCCCGTGCCCAGTGCGCGGCAATCCAGTTTGGTGCTCAGGGTGGCAGACAGGCCCATGGCTCTTAGCCCAGTAGATCGTCCAACGGGGTTAACAGCTCGCCGGCCGATGCCAAGGTGTCTTTCAGGCTCTGCGCCGCCGTTTGCACCGGGCTGAGCAGATCGCCAATTTGTGGCACCGCACCCAGCAGGCCAGGCAGGTCGAGCAAATCAAGACCAAGATCGACATCGAAGCCCAGGTCAGTGTCCACATCAAGCCCAAAGTCAGCGCCCAAACCAGGCGGCTCCGGCGGCTCGGTGTATTCGCGCAGCACCAGACGAAAGCGAAACTCTTCCGGCCGCGCGGCGCTTTCTTCCAGCGTGAACGAGGTGATCAGCACCTGTTCGAGTTCGCTTTCATTCACGATGTCAGCGACGAAATCAACCGGTTCGCCGGCAAAGAACTGGCCGCGCAGTTCCTTCAGAAAATCATCGCGCGCCTGGTCACCACTGAGCGAGCCGAAGAGTTCAACTTCCAGCGCATCGCGCCCCAGGTCTTGATGCAGGTCGCCCGAAAGCCCGGGCACCGCCAGCACCGCCAGGCGCCGCGACTCACGGCTGGCAATGCCTTCGATGTGAGGCACTTCCCAGCGGCCGATCATCGGGCGCACGAGCATGTTTGGGTCTCAATCGCTGCGCACCGCCGTCGGCGCGACCAGCCGCTTACCCGCCTGCACCAAGCCATCGAAGACAAACCAGGTTGCCAGGAAGGCCGCGCATTCGAGCGTGAAGCTGTGGAACTTGTAGAACAACTCAGCCACCAGCCAGGCCGCGGCCAGGGTGGGCAGTTGCTCGGCCAGCAAGCGGCGCAACGGCAGTTCGCGCAACAGGGTGAACATCAGTCAGCACTCCGGGAAGGTGGCGCGCCGGCGCCGGAAGCGCTGACTGTTACAAGCCCGGGCCGGCGCTTCTATCCCTAGGCCGCATGCGCGTAATCACCGATACCCGAACATCTCGCTGCACAGGGGAACAGGCCTTTGCACAGGGGAACCGGGGGCTGCAGCGGCGCGCTGCGGCGACCCTGCCGCACATCCCCCTCTTGGGGGGCAGGCGTGATCAAGCGTCGGTGGCGTAGACGATGAAGCCGTGGTGCTTGGCCACCTTGTCGTACAGCAGCCGGCCCGCGGCATTGCTCTCATGCGTTTGCCAGTACACCCGCTTGGCGCCGGCCAGGCGGGCTTGCTCGATCACGCCCTGGATCAGCGCACGGCCCACGCCGCGGCCACGCTGCGCCGGTGCGGTGAACAAATCGTTGAGGTAGCAGATGGGCTCGATGCGCGTGGTGTTGCGGTGGAACAGGTAATGCGCCAGGCCAACGAGCTGGCCATCACACTCGGCCACCAGCGCGTGCACCGGCTCGGCCGCATCAAAAAAGCGCTGCCAGGTGGTGGCGGTGATGTCTTCACCCAGCGCGGTGGCGCCGGCGCGGCCATAGAAGGCGTTGTAGCCGTCCCAGAGCGGGCGCCAGGCAGGCAGGTCGGACGGGGCCAGGGGGCGAATGAGGGCAGGCGTGCGCATGGCGTGCAAGGGAGCTGTTCAGGCCGCAAGCGTAGCCGTTGTGGCCCAGGCAGCTTGAGCCCGGTGTTGCAAGTGCTGGCCACGGCGCCGGCGGGCGATTGAGAATCTGCGCTCATGGCCAGCAACTCCAGCAAGGTTGATGACGCCCTGCCGCGCTTGAGCCTGGCCGGTTTCGGCGCGGCGTGGCTGTTGTTCTGGCTGCTCATGACCACCGTGGCGGTGCAAGACCATCTTGCGCGCGGCCACACCGATCTGTGGCGCCCGCTGCTGTGGGAAGGCAGCTCGGCGCTGGTGGCCACATTGCAGGTGGCGGCCCTGTGGCGCTGGCTGCACCGGGCTGACGCCTGGCTGCACCGGCCCACGCGCTGGTTTGCGCGCGGCCTGGCGCTGCTGCCGCTGGCGGCACCGCTGTTCGTGCTGGGCACCTATGGCCTGCGCCATGCGGTGTACGCCGGCCTGGGGCTGCCCTACACACATGAGCCCTGGCCCGCTGTGTTCTTGTACGAGGGCCTGAAGTTCAGCCTGTTCTACCTGCTGTTTGCCGCGGTGGTGTTTGGCGTTCGCAGCCACGCCGCACTGGCCGCCGCGCGCTTGCGCATCGCGCATGAAAGCGCGCTGGCGCAGCGTGCGCAGCTGTTGCAACTGGCGCAGCAGATCGAGCCGCACTTTCTGTTCAATGCCCTGAACACCATCGCCGCGGCGGTGCACACCGATGCCGACCTGGCCGACAGCCTGCTCACCCAACTGGCCGCGCTGCTGCGCGCCGCCACCGACCTCAAGCGCCGGCCGCAGTGCACCCTGGCCGAGGAGTTGCGCCTGGTGCAGGGCTACACCGCCATCATGTGCCGGCGCTTTGCCGATCGCGTCAGCCTGCACTTCGACATCGCAGCGCAGGCGCAGACTTGCATCGTGCCCACCTTGCTGTTGCAGCCCCTGCTGGAGAATGCATTCACCCACGGCGTGCAGGCCAGGCTGGCGCCCACGCACATCGAGGTGGTGGCGCGGGTGCACGCGAACACCTTGTGCATCGAGGTGCGCAACGACGCCCCCCGGCTGCCCGCTGCGCCGGTGTTCGGCGTGGGCCTGGGCAACCTGCGCGAGCGCCTGGCGCTGCTGGGTGCGGCCGCTGCGGCATTGAGTTTGAGCCAGAGCGAGTCGGGCATCGTCATCGCACGCATCATGCTGCCCTGCGTGAGCGCAAGCACAGGGCAAGCCGATGGCCAGCCCGCGGGCACGCTGGAGGCCAGATGACGCGCGCCTTGATCGTTGACGACGAAGCCCCGGCGCGTGACCGCCTGCGCCGGCTGCTCGCGGCGTTCACCCAGATTCAGATCGTGGGCGAAGCACGCAGTGGCGAAGAGGCGCTGCGCCTGGTGCCGGTGCTGGCGCCCGATGTGCTGTTCCTGGATGTGCAGATGCCCGAGTTGAGCGGCCTGGACGTGGCCGCCTCGCTGAGCGACCCGGCACCGGCCCTGGTGTTCGTGACCGCGCACGACCAGTACGCGGTGGGCGCGTTCGATGCCGCGGCGCTGGACTACCTGCTCAAGCCGGTGGAACCCGAGCGCCTGGCGCGCTGCATCGAGCGTCTGCAGCAACGTTCGACAACAGCCACGTTGCGGCCCCGCCCGGTGCCCGGGCAACTGCTGATTGCCGACCGCGGGCGCACCCATGTGGTGGCAGTGGCAGAGATTCTGTGGCTGCAAGCCGCCGACAACTACGTCATCGTTCACACCGCCAACCGCTCACCGCTGCTGCGCCGCACCCTGGCCGCCTTGTTGACCGACCTGGGCGCGGGCTTCGAGCGCTGCCACCGCGGCGCGGCCGTGGCACTGGCCCACGTGCAGGCGCTGCAAGTGGCCGGCAAGGGCGACGCCACCGTGCTGCTGCGCGGCGGCGCGCAGGTGCCGTGCAGCCGGCAGTACCGCGCTGGGCTGCGTGCCCGGTTGGGCCAGGCCGGCTGATCCGGCTGGCCACAAGCGCGGCCCGGCCG
>JAYUPO010000248.1:0-3926 GCA_043760085.1 Burkholderiales bacterium | reverse complement strand
CGTCGGGGGCGCCATCCATGGTCAGGAGGTGGCCGCTGCCGGTTTCGGCCACAAACCCCATGCCGCTGGCGGGTATCCAATTGACCGTGCATTCCATGGTTCGCGCGCCTGAGAGTGACTGAATGCAACGATCATATTGCGCCGCAATATTGCGGTGCTAGACTCGGTCGCAACAACGGGTTTACCCTTTGTCCCTTGTCTCCTCCACCGCCTCCATGGTGGATTGGGCCCGCAGCTTCACGGCTTCGGGCCCTTTTTCATCGGCTCGTATCATCGCCGGCCGCACTGCCCGCCCATCGCCGTGGCGATGCTGCCACTCGCCATGCCTCGCGCCTCTCCGACAAAGAAGACCACCTCCCCGGCCCGCTATGGCGTGCGCGACCGGGCGGCCTACCTGAACCGCGTGCTCACCGCGCGGGTGTACGACGTGGCCCGCGAAAGCGCGCTGGAACCCGCGCGCAGCCTGTCACGCCGGCTGGGCAACCATGTGCTGCTCAAGCGCGAAGACCAGCAAGCCGTGTTCAGCTTCAAGCTGCGCGGGGCCTACAACAAGATGGCGCACTTGAGCGCAGCCGAGCTGGCGCGGGGCGTGATCTGCGCCTCGGCCGGCAACCATGCCCAAGGCCTGGCCCTGAGCGCCAAGCGCCTGGGCTGCAAGGCGCTGATCGTGATGCCGCACACCACGCCGCAGGTGAAGGTCGACGCCGTGCAGGCGCTGGGCGGCGAGGTCGTGCTGCATGGCGACAGCTACTCAGACGCCTACCAGCATGCGCTGGGCCTGGAGCAGCAGCGTGGCCTGATCTTCGTACACCCGTTCGACGACCCCGATGTGATCGCCGGCCAGGGCACCATCGGCATGGAGATCCTGCGCCAGCACCAGGGGCCGATCGAAGCGGTGTTCGTGCCCATCGGCGGGGGCGGGCTGATCGCCGGCGTGGCCGCGTACATCAAGGCCGTGCGCCCCGAAATCAAGATCATCGGCGTGCAGTCGGTGGACTCCGACGCGATGCGCCGCTCGGTGCTGGCCGGCAAGCGCGTGCAGCTCACAGACGCGGGCCTGTTTGCCGACGGCACAGCGGTGAAGATGGTGGGTGCGGAAACCTTTCGCATCGTGCGCGCGCTGGTCGATGACTTCGTGCTGGTCGACACCGACGCCGCCTGCGCGGCGATCAAGGATGTCTTTCAAGACACGCGCAGCATCATCGAGCCCTCAGGCGCCCTGAGCGTGGCCGGCATGAAGCAGTACGCGCATGAGCACAAGCTCAAGGGCAAGACGCTGGTGGCGCTGACCACCGGCGCCAACATGAACTTCGACCGCCTGCGCTTCGTTGCCGAGCGCGCTGAATTCGGCGAGCAGCGCGAAGCCCTGTTTGCGGTGACCATTCCCGAGCGGCAGGGCTCGTTCAAGCGCCTGTGCGGCCTGATCGGCACGCCGGGGCAGCCGCGCCAGGTGACCGAGTTCAACTACCGTATCTCTGACGCGAGCCAGGCGCATGTCTTCGTCGGGCTGGCCATCCAGCGCCGCGAAGAGGCTGCGCGCATCGCACGCAATTTCGAGCGCCAGGGCTTTGCCACGGTTGACCTCACCGACGACGAACTGGCCAAGGAACACGTGCGGCACATGGTGGGCGGGCGGGCCGAATTGGCGCGCGACGAACGGCTGTTCCGCTTCGTCTTCCCGGAGCGGCCGGGGGCGTTGATGCGGTTCCTTTCGTCGATGCACCCGGGCTGGAACATCAGCTTGTTTCACTACCGCAACCAAGGCGCCGACTACGGGCGCATCCTGGTGGGGCTGCAAGTGCCGGCGCACGACGAGGCGGCACTCCAGGCCTTTTTGGCGACCTTGGCCTACCCCTTTGTCGAAGAGACCGCGAACCCCGTGTACCGGCTGTTCCTGCGCTGAAAGCACCCTACTACACTGAGCCCATGACGATCGAACGCGCGCTCATCGCCCCCACCTCCAACGCCGTGCTCGAGCGCGCGTTGCAGGACAAGCTGCACCAGCGCAGCGAGGCCGCGGGCAGCCTGGGCGAACTGGAGCCCCTGGCCATTCGCCTGGGCCTGATGCAGAACACGCTCAAACCGCGCTTTCGCCAGCCGCAGTTGGCCATTTTTGCCGGCGACCACGGCCTGGCGGTCGATGGCGTCACGCCGGCCACGCAACAGCCCACGCAAGACCTGGTCGGCCAGTTGTTGCGTGGCGTGCTGCCGTTGAGCGCCTTTGCGCGCAGCCAGCAAATCGACATGACGGTGATCGACTGCGGCATTGCCGCGGCCGTGGCGCCGCACGAGCGGCTGCTCACGCGCAAGATCGCGCATGGCACGCGTAACACGCGCGTCAGCCCGGCGATGTCGCTCGACCAGGCCCACGCTGCCATCCGCGCCGGCATGGAGATTGGCGACACCCTGCGCGGCAATGTGCTGATGTGCGCGGGTGTCGGCGTGGGCTCGCACCAAAGTGCGGCGCTGGTGCTGGCGCGGCTGGGCGAGAACATCATCCGCGAGCTGCTGTTTTCAGGCCCGCACATGCCGGCCGAAGACTTGGCCCACCAACTCGGCCTGGCCCACGGCGCGCAGGCGCGGCACAAGGAGGCCAGCGACCCCGTCGAAGTGATGGCCGCCTTTGGTGGGTTCGAGATGGCGGTGATGGTCGGCGTGATCCTGGTGGCCGCCAGCAAGCGCCATTTGGTGATGGTGGACGGCATGCCGGCCTGCGCCGCGCTCATGGTGGCCCAGCGCATTGCGCCGGCCTGTGTGGACTACAGCGTGTTTTGCCGCAGCCGAGTACACCAGGGCTTGGATCACGCCATGCAGATGTTTCGTGCCACGGCGTTGCTTGAGCTCGGCCTGGACAGCACCGACGGCACCGGTGCCGTGCTGGCCTGGCCGCTGGTGCGCAGCTCGGCCGCCCTGCTCACTGAAGTGGCTGATGGCGAGGACCCCGGCCCGTCGATACCTGTGCCGCTGGTGACCCCACCTGCCGCGGGCACGGCCTGAGGCAACGCAACCCGCACCCGCGACCGCACCAACTACCGCGTTGGCGGGCCGGCGCTGGGCTGCTGTTCAGGCGCCTCGGGGTTCGGTGCCGCATTGGGAATGACGGCGCGCCCACCCGGCAGCCGTGGCGGCAGCCCCGTGGGCAAGGGCAAGGTTGCTGGCGCGCCGCCCAGTACAGGCGCTGCGCCCGCGGTAGCCCCGGCCGCCGGCAGGGTGCCGGTGGTGGGCGCGGGCACGGGTGGCAAATCGAGTGTCGTGCTGGCGGGCTGGCCGCGCGGGCCGAGCTTGGCACTGCGGTGTTGCACGCCTTGCAGCACCTGGTCGCCGTCAACCACGCTGCCCACCCGATACGCCTTGGGCGGCTTGCCGTCCAGGCTGATCAGCGCCAGGCCTTCGCCGTCGGACACCGCCACACTGCCCGCACGCGGCGCCACCACCCCCACCAGTTGCATGCGCGTACTTTGCGCCGTGGCCACGGCTGCCGGCCCGCTGGGGGCGGCATCGGCACCGAGCACGCGAGCCAGGTCGCCGCGCGCCAGGTTGCTGCCAGCCACTGCGGTGGCATGGGCGGGCGCCTGGGGCGCGCTGGCCAACAGGCGCAGCCCCCAAAACGCGGCACAGGCCGCAAACGCGGCCCACACCACGAACGCAATCAGGCGCGGAGTCATCCGACGATTATGATGGCAGCCAACCCACGCAAGGATGCTGCACATGCTTCTGAAACCCGCCCTTTCGCGTGATCGCCTGCGCGGTTTCACCCTGATCGAGCTGATGGTGGTGCTGGTCATCATCGGCGTGCTGGCCGCGTTGATCGTGCCCAATGTGCTCGACCGCGCAGACGACGCCCGCGTCACGGCCGCGCGCACCGACGTGAACAACCTGATGCAGGCACTGAAGCTGTACAAGCTCGACAACCAGCGCTTCCCGAG
>JAYUPO010000247.1:0-10508 GCA_043760085.1 Burkholderiales bacterium | reverse complement strand
CCCTGGCGCAAGAAACCAAGGTCGTCATCGGCATGTCGGGCTGGACCGGCTTTGCCCCGCTCACCCTGGCCAAGGAGGCCGGCCTGTTCAAGCAGCATGGGCTGGATGTGAGCATCAAGAAGATCCCGCAAAAAGACCGCCACCTGGCCATTGCCTCGGGCGACATTCAATGCGCCGCCACCACGGTGGAAACCTGGGTCGTGTGGAATGCCAACGGCGTGGCCACGACGCAGATCTTCCAGTTGGACAAGAGCTTCGGCGCCGATGGCATGGTGGTCAAACCCCACATCACCAAGATCAGCGACCTGAAAGGCAAGACCGTTGCCGCCAGCGCGCCGGGCACGGCGCCGTACTTCACCCTGGCCTGGATGCTGCGCAAGAACGGCCTGAGCATGAAAGACGTGAAGGTCGTGAACCTGGAGCCGCAGGCCGCGGCCAACGCCATGATTGCCGGCACCGATGGCATCGACGCCGCCATGACCTACGAGCCCTACCTCGGCGCGGTTCGCGCCAAACCCGAAGCCGGCAAGATCATCGCCACCACGCTCGACTACCCGATGATCATGGACACCTTCGGCTGCACGCCGAAGTTTTTGACTGAGAACCCCAAGGCAGCCAAGGCGCTGGCCGATGCTTACTTTGATGCCGTGGCCTTGATCAAATCCGACCCGAAAAAGAGCTTCGAGATCATGGGCGCAGACGTGAAGCAAACGGGCGAAGCGTTCGAAAAGAGCGCGTCCTACCTACGCTGGCAAGACCGCGATGCCAACCAGAAGTTCTTTGCCGGCGAGCATGCCGCGTTCAGCAAGGAAGCGGCCGAGTTGCTGCTCGAGGCCGGCATCATCAAGGCGCTGCCCGACATGTCCAAGCTGGCCGATACGCGGTTCCTGAAGTAGGCCGCGCGGTCGCAGCGATGAAGCCGCTCACGCCCGTCTCACCCAGCGCGCGCGTGGCGCTGGGCGTGAGCTTCTTCGTCGTCTTCGTGGCCGTGTGGGCGCTGGCCACGCTGGGCGGCTTTGTCAGCAAAACCTTCCTGGCCGACCCGCTCACCATGGTCAAGAGTGGCTACACGCTGCTCACTGAAATGGGCTTTGCCGGCGACATCGGCATGACCGTGTGGCGTGTGCTCGGCGGCTTCATCCTGGCCGCTGTTCTGGCGGTGCCACTGGGCGTGGCCATGGGTGCGTACAAGCCCATTGAAGCCTTCTTCGAGCCCTTCATCAGCTTCGCCCGCTACCTGCCGGCCAGCGCCTTCATTCCGTTGCTCATCCTGTGGGCGGGCATTGGCGAAAAGCAAAAGCTCGCGGTCATCTTCATCGGCAGTTTTTTCAACCTGGTGTTGATGATTGCCGTGATCGTGGGCCAGACGCGGCGCGATCTGGTTGAAGCCGCGTACACGCTGGGCGCCACCGACCGCAGCCTGGTGCGCCGCGTGCTGGTGCCCGGCGCGGCGCCGCAAATTGCCGAAACGCTGCGCATGGTGCTGGGCTGGGCCTGGACGTATGTGATCGTGGCTGAACTCATTGGTGCATCCAGCGGCATCGGCCACATGATCACCGACAGCCAGGCCTTGCTGGCCACCGACCAGATCATCTTCGGCATCATCGTCATCGGCCTCATCGGCCTGGGCAGTGATCTGCTGTTCAAGGCCGTCAACCGCAACCTGTTCCCCTGGGCGCAGCTCGATGGCGGTTGAAGCACTGCAGCGCGGCACCGGCAATGCCAAGCCCGTGCTGTCTGTGCGCGGCGTGGAGCGCCGCTTCGGCGCCACGCTGGCCTTGCAGGCCACGGAGCTGCAAGTGGCCGAGAACGACTTCATCACCATCCTGGGCCCCAGCGGCTGCGGCAAGAGCAGCTTGCTGCGCATCGTGGCCGGGCTGGATGTGCCCACGGCCGGCGAGGTGCAGCTCGATGGCCTGCCCATCCGCGGCCCGGGCGCCGACCGCGGCATGGTGTTCCAGAGCTACACCCTGTTCCCGTGGTTGCGGGTGCTGGAGAACGTCTGCTTCGGCCTGCGCGAACGCGGCATGCCTTTGGCTGAGCAACTGCCGCTGGCGCGCAGCTTCCTGGCCAAGGTGGGCCTGGCGGCGTTCGACCAGCACTACCCGCGCCAGCTTTCCGGCGGCATGCAGCAGCGCACCGCGCTGGCGCGCGCGCTGGTGAACAACCCGCGCATCCTGCTGATGGACGAGCCCTTCGGCGCGCTCGACCATCAAACCCGCGAGCTGATGCAAGAGCTGCTGCTGGGCATCTGGGAGGCCGAGCGCAAGACGGTGCTGTTCGTCACGCATGACATCGACGAAGCCATTTTCATGGCCAATCGCGTGGTGGTGATGAGCGCGCGGCCGGGCCGGGTGCTGCTCGATGAACGGGTCAGCCTGCCCTACCCGCGCCACTACGCCATGAAGACCACGCCCGAGTTCAGCGCCTTGAAGGCCGAGTTGACCGAGTGCGTGCGCGCACAGGTACTGGCGGCGCAGGGGTTGGCGACACAAGGGCTGGCGACGCAGGGCTTGCCGGCGCAGCCGGCCTGACGACATTGGCGCCGCAGCGCCGACGTTTGGCGACGCCGCCAGGTGTTTCGTCGCGCCGCCATGGCGCCCGGTGCGGGCGCGTTTGAAGATGCCGCAACGGCCACTTCAAACCCGCCCCACCATGTCTCAATTCATCCTCTCCGTCGTCACCCACACCCCGCTGTGGGTGTGGGGCCTGCTGGCCGCGCTGGTGGCCTTGGGCCTGAGCCAGTCTCGCGACCATGTCCTGACTGCCCCGCGCTTGTTGTTGCAGCCGCTGGGCATGGGCGCATTTGCCTTTTCTGGCGCCACCCAGGCCTTTGGCTGGCACGCCGGCGTGCAGCCGCCGTGGCTGCTGGGCGTGGGCCTGGGCTTCGGCCTGAACCACTGGCTGCGGCTGCCGCGGCGCATGCAGGCCTTACCCGACGGCCGCTTCGCCATTGGTGGCAGTTGGACGCCCTTGGCGCTGATCCTGGGTGTGTTCATGCTGCGCTATGTGGCCGCCGCGTCGATGGCCGTGGTGCCGCAGCTCGCCAGCCAGTCGCTGTTTGCCGCATTGGCCAGTGCCTTGTACGGCCTGCCCATCGGTGTCTTGGCGGCGCGTGCGGCGCGCGTGTTGTGCCTGCCGCGGCATGCGGTGGCGCTGGTGGCTGCATGAAGACCGTTGCCACCCCGCCGACTATGCTTGCACCCGCCATGCACCCCCCACCACCTGCGCCAAGCCGCACACCCGAGGCGTTGAACCTGATCGGCCGTGAGCTGCGCGTGGTCCTGCCGCTGTGCGTGGCCGTGGCCGGGTTTCTCAGCATCATGTTCAGAGACCCGTTCTGGAGCACCCTGGTCTATTCGCTGTGCATCGGCGTGAGCATCCAGTTGCTGATCGAAGGGGGCCGCCACGGCATGTCGGCCTGGCGCCGGCGTGGCGGCAATCACAGCCCCGCACAGGCCGCCAGCCTGCGCAACAACTGGCCGGGCTGGCCCTTCATGGCACCCTGGGTGGTGTTCAGCGCAGCGGGCGGTTATGTGCTGGGCTCGCTGCTGGCCGACGCCCTCACCGGCAGCCAACGCCAGCATGTGTTGTTCAGCGCGAACCCGCGCGCCCTGACGCTGGTGCTGCTGGTGAGCGTGGCGGTGTCGGCTGCGGCCACGTATTTCTTCTACGCCCGCGGCCGCATGGCCACGCTGGCGGCCAACACCGAGGCCGCGCGCCGCGCCGTGGCTGAAAGCCAGTTGCTGCTGCTGCAATCGCAGCTCGAACCGCACATGCTGTTCAACACCCTGGCCAACTTGCGTGCCTTGATCGGCGTGGCGCCGGCGCAGGCACAGACCATGCTGGATCACCTCATCGCCTACCTGCGCGCCACGCTGCAAGCCACGCGCAGCCCCACGCACACGCTGGCCGCCGAGTTCGACCGCGTGGCCGACTACCTGGCCTTGATGGCTGTGCGCATGGGCCCGCGCTTGCAGGTGGCATTCGACTTGCCCGCGCCCTTGCGTGAACTGCCGGTGCCGGCCATGCTGCTGCAAGCCTTGGTGGAAAACAGCCTCAAGCACGGCCTGGAACCCAAGCTGGATGGCGGGCGCATTGCGGTGAGCGCGCAGCGCGATGGCCACACGCTGGTGCTTCGCGTGCGCGATACAGGCCTGGGCCTGGGGCCGGCGGCCGGCCCCGGCCAGGGCTTCGGCACGGCCCAGGTGCGTGAGCGGCTGGCGGCGTTGTTTGGCAGCACGGCGTCGTTCAACTTGCACACGGTCGACGACGCACAGGGTGGCACGCTGGCTGAGATTCAACTGCCCATCGCGTTGCCATGATGCGCACAGCGGTGCACCGAACATGACGCCCACCGCGCTGATTGCCGAAGACGAGCCCTTGCTGGCCGCCGCGTTGCAAGCCGAGCTGGCGGCATGCTGGCCCGAACTGCGCATCGTGGCCACGGTGGGTGACGGTGCCGGTGCCGTGGCGCAGACCTTGCACCTCAAGCCTGATGTTTGCTTCCTGGACATCCGCATGCCCGGGCAGACGGGCCTGGAAGCGGCGCAAGCCCTGGCCGAAGACTGGCCCAACGAGCTGCCGTTGCCCTTGCTCGTGTTTGTGACGGCCTACGACCAATACGCGCTGGCGGCGTTTGACGCCCAGGCGGTGGACTACCTGGTCAAGCCCGTGCAGCCGCAGCGCCTGGCGGCCTGCGTGGCGCGCTTGCAAGCGCACCTGGGGGCACGGCAGCGGCCCGCGCCAGGCCAGCCCCAGGCTGAGTTGGAGGCCACGCTGAACCAGCTGCGCCAGTTGCTGCGGGCGCGCGATGTGATCGGCCCCGCGCCGGGTGCGGCGCCGGCCTGCCGGCTCGAATTCATCCCGGCCAGCGTGGGCGCCGTGGTGCACATGGTGCCCGTGAGCGAGGTGATTTATTTCGAAGCGGCCGACAAGTACCTGCGCGTGGTCACCCATGATCGCGAGCACCTGATTCGCTTGAGCATCAAGGAGTTGCTGCCGCAGCTCGACGCCCAGGTCTTCTGGCAAGTGCACCGCAGCCTGGTGGTGCGCGCTGCGTCCATCGCCACCGCGCAGCGCGACGATTCAGGCAAGGTCGCCCTCACGCTGCGCGGGCGCACTGAGCGGCTCAGCGCCAGCCGCTTGTACGCGCACCTGTTTCGCGGGCTGTAGCGGGGGCTCCCCGCTCGCCGAGTACGACGCGCGGCCCTCCGAGAGGGCGCTGCGGCCGTCAGGCCGCGTCGAACGGCGTGTTCGCGCGGTGAAAGCGCAGGATCTTCAATTCGCGCCGCACATCGGGCGGGAAGCCCTTGCGGCCGGGGCGCTTGTCGTGCAGCAGGGCGTCGAAGGCCACGCGGCAGCTGATCGGGCTGTTCCAGGCGTCGGCCAACTGGTTCACCACGCGGGCGTAACGGTCCACGGTGGCATCGGGGCGAATCTGCCTGGGCAGGCTCACCAGCCACTCCAGCGTGCTGCCCTTCAAGGCGCGGTCGGCCGCGGTGGGTGAGCGCCGGCGCTGCGCCCAGTAGTCGGGAATCATCGCCTCGGGCGACAAGACCTTCAAGCCGTCTGCATCGAAGGTTTGGTCCAACTCGGTCTGGAACAGCGCCACGTGACGGCGCACGTTGCGTTCGTTCGGCAGCCGTTTGATCAAACTTGAGCTCATGGTCGGCGCTGGGTTTTGGGCATACCAGCGCTATCGGCCGTTGCCCGCCATTGCGCAGGGCCCCGCGCGCACCAAGGGGGCCGTTAGACGGCCTGCGCTGCCAACTAAATCACGCAGCAGCCAGCCGTTCGCGCAGTGCCAGGCTGGCGGCCAGGCGGCCCACCAGCAGGCCGTTCCAGTTGTGCAGCGGCACGTCGCTGCGCCGGCCCATGTTTTGCGCCTGTGCCGGGCTGAGCGGCAACAGCGCTTCGATCAGCGCAGCCATCACCACTTCGGCTGCGCGCGCGGTGTTGCCGTCGTCCACCTTCAGCGCCAGGCCCAGGCCGCGTTCGGGCAACGCGGCGCAATACACGCCTTCGGCACCGACCTTGCAGAACACGCGCTCGCCAAGCTCCTGCATCACCTCGGTGTCGAAGCGGCCCGTGCCGCCGACCATGAACGGCGCGCGCGCCACTGCCTGGCGCAGGCGTTGCGCGGCCGCGGCGTGCTCGTTGCTCAAGCCCTGGCCACTGCCAAAGCGCGCAAAGCCCAGCGCCAACTGCCGCAGCGCGATGCCGAAGGTGGGGATCGAGCAGCCGTCAGTGCCGCGCGGGGCCAGGCTCAAGTCAGCGCCGGTGGCGGCCTGCAAGGCCTGCGTCACTTCGCGCATCACGGCATGCCCGGGTTGCACATAGCCCGCCACGAAGCCGCGTGCGCCCACGCCACCGCCGCGCAGGCAACCCAGGCAAGTGAAGCCGGCATGCTTGCCCGAACAGTTGTTGTGCGCGGCCGTGGCCGCCTCGCCGCGCGCGGCCATGGCACGCAGCACGGGCTCGCGCGTGGGCCAGTGCGTGCCGCATTCCAGCGCTGAAACATCGAGCCCGGCCTTGGCCAGCATGGCCAGCGCCGTGGCCACATGCGCGGGCTCGCCGTTGTGCGACGCGCAAGCCAGGGCGAGTTCGTCATCGTTCAAGCCGAAGGCTGCGGCCGCGCCGCTGGCCACCAGGGGCAGCGCCTGCAAGGCCTTCACGGCCGAGCGCGCGAAGATGGGCCGCTGCACATCGCCCCATTCCAGCAGCGGCCAGCCGCTGGCATCGACGATGGCGATGGCGCCGCGGTGGAACGACTCCACCAGGTTGCCGCGGTGGGCTTCAACGAGGATCGGGTTCATGGTCGGGTTGGGCAGCACGAGGGCATGCAATGTAGCGCCGCGCGGGCGCTGACAATGCCGCCATGGCGGCGGGCTTTGTGCTGTGGGTGCTGGGTTAACGAATGAAATGCGTCGGTGTGGATTTTTCCAGCGCACCGCGCGCGGCCAAACCGATCGTGGTGGCCGCCGGCGTGTGCGCGCACGGTGAAGTGAGGCTGGGCCAGATCGACCACCATGCCAGTTTGCAGGGCTTCGGTGCCTGGCTGGCACAGCCTGGTGAATGGACGGGCGCGTTCGACTTCCCCTTCGGCCTGCCGCGCGAACTGGTGCTGGGCTTAAGCTGGCCGCAGCCGTGGCTGGCCTTGATGCAGCACTACGCCGCGCTGCGGCGCGAGGACATCCGCGCCACCTTCCAGGCCTTTTGCGCCGCCCGGCCCCCCGGCGCCAAGTTCGCCCACCGCGCCTGCGACGGCCCGGCCGGCTCCAGCCCGAGCATGAAGTGGGTCAACCCGCCGGTGGCCTTCATGCTGCACGCCGGCGTGCCCTTGCTGCTGGCGGCCGGGGTGCACATGCCCGGCCTGCATGCGGGCGATGAAAAGCGCGTGGCGCTGGAGGGCTACCCGGGTTTGCTGGCGCGCGAACTGATCGGGCGGCGCCCCTACAAGAGCGACACGAAGGCCAAGCAAACCGGCGCGCGGCTGGTGGCGCGACAGGACATCGTCGCGGCGCTCGAACAGGGTCGCACCCGGTTGAAGCTGCGCCTCAAGCTCAGCCGCGCGCAGCGCGACAGCCTGGTTGACGATGCGCAAGGCGACCGGCTCGACGCCGTGCTGTGCCTGATGCAAGCGGCCTGGGCCGGCACGCAGCCACGTTATGGGCAGCCGGCCAACGTGGACGCCCTGGAAGGCTGGATCGCCAGTGCCTGAACCCGCCCTCAACCAGCAGCGCATCGAAGCCTGGTTCAAGGCCCAGGGCTGGCAGCCGCAGGCCTTTCAGCGCGAGGTCTGGGCCGCCATGTCCGCTGGACAAAGCGGCTTGCTGCACGCCACCACCGGCGCGGGCAAGACCCTGGCCGCCTGGTTGGGCGCGCTGCTGCGCGCGGGCGTGGCCGCACCGGGCTGGCAGGTGTTGTGGATCACGCCCATGCGCGCGCTCGCTGCCGACACGGCGCGTTCGCTGCAAGCCCCGTTGGCCGCGCTGGCGCCGGCCTGGCGCGTGGCGCTGCGCACCGGTGACACCGCCGCCGCCGAGCGGGCGCGGCAGGACAAGCACCCGGGCGGCGCGCTCGTCACCACACCTGAATCGTTAACCTTGCTGCTGACGCATGAAAGCGCTGCCAAGGAACTGCGCGGCGTGCACGTGGTGGTGGTGGATGAATGGCACGAGCTGTTGGGCAACAAGCGCGGCGTGCAGGTGCAGCTTGCCCTGGCACGCTTGCGCAACTGGAACCCGAAGTTAACGGTGTGGGGACTTTCCGCCACCTTGGGCAACCTGGACGAAGCCTTGCGTGCACTGCTGCCACCGCGTGGCCAGGGCCGGCTGGTGCAGGCCAGGCTCGACAAGGCGCTGGTCATCGACAGCCTGATCCCCGTCGACCCAGGCCGCTTCACCTGGGCCGGGCACCTCGGCACGCAGATGGTCAAACCCTTGGTGCAGGCCCTGGAGCAAAGCGGCACGACCCTGGTCTTCACGAATGTGCGCTCGCAGGCCGAGGCCTGGTACCGGCTGATCCTGCAAGAGCGGCCCGATTGGGCCGGCAGCATCGCGCTGCACCACGGCTCGCTGGACAAAAGCGTGCGCGAATGGGTCGAGGCGCAACTCAAGGCCGGCACACTGCGCTGCGTGGTGGCCACCTCGTCGCTCGACCTGGGCGTGGATTTCTTGCCGGTGGAGCGTGTCGTCCAGATCGGCAGCGCCAAGGGCGTGGCGCGGCTGCTGCAACGCGCCGGGCGCAGCGGCCACCAAGTGGGCCGCACCAGCCGCATCACCCTGGTGCCCACCCACACGCTTGAATTGGTGGAAGCGGTGGCGGCGCGCCGTGCGGCGCTGGCCGGCCGGGTGGAGTCGCGCCCGTCGCCGCAGGCACCGCTCGACGTGTTGGTGCAGCACCTGGTGAGCGTGGCGCTGGGCGGTGGCTTTCGCACCGAGCCAATGTATCGGGAAGTCAGGCGCGCCTACAGTTTCAGGAAACTCGATCGCGCCGCGTTCCAGTGGGCGCTGGATTTCGTGGCGCATGGCGGCGGCAGCCTCGGCGCGTATCCGCAATACCACCGTGTGCAGGAAGTGGCCGGAGTGTGGCGCGTGCCCGACCGCCAGATTGCGCTGCGCCACCGGCTGCAGGTGGGCACCATCGTGAGCGAAGCGTCGATGAGCGTGAAGTGGCTCAGTGGCGGCAGCTTGGGCCAGATGGAAGAAGGCTTCATCGCCCGCCTCAAGCCCGGCGACGTGTTCGTGTTCGGCGGCCGCATGCTCGAATACGTGCGCACGCAAGACATGACCGCCTATGTGCGCAAGAGCAGCGCCCGGCGCGGCATCGTGCCGGCCTGGAGCGGTGGGCGCATGGCGCTGTCCGGCGAGTTGGCCGACGCCAGCCTGGAGGTGTTGGCCGGCTGCGCGCAGGGCGACTTTTTCGAGCCCGAGTTGCAGGCCGCGCAGCCCATGCTGCAAGCGCAGCAGCGTTTGTCGCAACTGCCCACGCCGCACACGCTGCTGATCGAGCGCTGGCGCTCGGCCGAGGGCCATCACCTGTACCTGTACCCGTTCGCTGGCCGCACGGTGCACCTGGGCTTGAGCTCGCTGCTGGCCTGGCGTTTGGCACGCGAGGCGCCCAACAGCTTCAGCATCAGCGTCAACGACCATGGCTTCGAGTTGCTCAGCGCCGAGCCCGTGGCCGCGGCGTTGCTGCGCGACAAGACCTTGTTTGACGACGAGCACCTGCTGCAAGACGTGCTGCAAAGCCTGAACAGCGGCGAGCTGGCACAGCGCCGCTTTCGTGAGATCGCGCGCGTGGCCGGGCTGGTGTTCAGCGGCTACCCGGGCGCGCCCAAGAGCACGCGGCAGTTGCAGGCATCAAGCTCGCTGTTCTTTGAAGTCTTTCGCAAATACGACCCCGCCAACCGGCTGCTGGGCCAGGCCGAAAGCGAAGTGTTGGCGCAGGAGCTTGACCTGCCACGCCTGCGCGCCGCGCTCAAGCGTATGCGCAAGTTGCGCACGGTGTTCGTGGAACTGCCCGCACCCAGCCCCTTCAGCCTGCCGCTCATGGTGGAGCGCTTTCGCGAGCAGTTGAGCACCGAGAAGCTGGCGGATCGGCTGGCAAGGGTGGTGCGGGAGGCGGAGGCGCGGTTGCAGGGGTGACTTACGAATGAGCCGGCGACATTGGAGCGGGAACAGGCCGGCTGCGTTGGAGCGGGATCAGGCCGGCGGGGCGTGCTGTTCGGAGCGGGATCAGGCCGGCGGGGCGCGCTGCTACGCTCATGTCACCCGCTGGCTTCCCTTCGGGGCGCCAGCTCCTTCTTTACTTCGCTACGCAGCACGCCCCACCGGCCTGATCCTTCGGCAGCGGCTCTTCTCAAACGTTACCCTGCCAACATGGGTGCCGGCCGAGGGTGTTGAGTGGCCGGCGTAGCGAGGTAAAGAAGGAGGAGGAGGCCGCCAGGCCGACGACGGGTGAGTGAGCCCGGACACAAACAGTCCAGTGGACTGTTTGTGCCT
>JAYUPO010000246.1:0-10511 GCA_043760085.1 Burkholderiales bacterium | reverse complement strand
TTGAATGAAACGTTTCATTCAAGCCACCCGCGGGCCGTGCGGGCGGCCACGAATCACAGTCCTCACAGCTTGAAGTCAGCCACGGTGATCGGCCCCTTGGTGCTGGCAGCTTTCTTGAAGGCGTCGAACGCCGCCAGCGAGCCGGCGAACTGCAGCTTGAACTCGTCGTATTCCTTGCGTTGCTCGCCGCAGGTGTCGAGCCATTGCTTCATTTCGGCATCAGTGGGGTTGTAGAAGGCGCAGCCGCCTTCGCGCAGCAAGCGCATCGATTCGGTGCGCGCCTTTTCAATTTGCGCAAAGGTCTCGACCTGGGTTTGCTCGTTTGCGGCGTCGATCGCATGGCGCAGGTCTTCGGGCAACTGCTGGTACCAGGCGGCGTTGGCGGCGAACATCTGCGCATCGGGCACCGAGCGGATAGTGCTGATGTGCGCCAGCAGGTCGTGAAAGCCGAAGGTGGCCAGAGCGGCGATGGCAGGGTCGAGCCCATCGGCCACGCCTTGCTTGATGGCGGTGGGCGTTTCGCCCCAGGGCACCACGGTGGGGTTGGCGCCGGCCAGTCGGTAAAACGTTTGCAATAACTTGCTCGGCGGCACGCGCATCTTCATGCCCTGCATGTCAGCCGGGGTCTTGATGAGCTTGAAGCCCTTGCGCGACGCAATGGTGCGCGGGTCGACCGTGAAATAGAACAGCGGCTTGTAGCCCTTGGCCATGACCTTGGGTGTGATCTCGTCGTTCCAGGTCTTGCTGGTCACCAGGTTGGCAAAACGTTGGTTGTCGCCGCACCAGTAGGGGATGTTGATCAAATCAACCACCGGCGTGTAGGGCGAGAAATTCGACAGCGACACCGCGCCGCCGTGCACCGTGCCGGCCTGGATTTTTTGCGCCAGCGCCGCGCCGATGCCGAGCTGCCCGGCCGGGTGCAGCTTGGTGTAGATCTGGCCCTTCGAATGCGCTTCGATGTTTTCCTTGTAGCGCGCCTGCAGGATGGGGTAGCGCACCACGTCTTCGATCTTGTATTCGGTGGCGAACAGCATCGTCACCTTGGCCGCCTTTTGCTTGCGCTCTTCATCCGCCGCGGTCTGGGCCAGCGCGCGGTTATTGAACAGGTAGCCGCCTGCCAGGCCGAGCACGGCCGTGGTGGTGCCGAAGCGTCCGGCGGCGTGCAGGAACCGGCGGCGTTGCGCGATGGCTGCGGTGCTGGTGAGGACGGCGGCGCGGGCGGGTTGGCTCATGGTGTGTCCTTGGGGGCAGATGTTGAAAGATGGGCGCGCTGAGCTTCATCAGCAAACAGCCCGGTGGCAAAGGCGGTCACGCTGGCCAGCACCAGCAGGAATTCACCCACTTCGCCCAGCGGGCCGCCGGTGGGGCGGTGCAGCACCTTGAGCACCAGCACATAGCCCACATAAACCAGCGCCAACGCCGCCGCGATGCGGTAGGCCCAACGGCGCAAGGTGGAGGCGGGCATGGTGGTGTGTGGGCAGCGGGCTGAAGTGGGCGGCGCAAGGCGGGGCACCTTGCAGCGACGCGATGGCCGTCGAGCGCCGGATGATCGGCACCGCAGGCAGCCGCGTCAATCTGATGCAACCACCAATTTGCAGCGCCATTGCGGGGTGGTGCCCAACATGGCCGACGCCAACGCTGCGCGCAGCGTGCAGGCGCTACAAGCGCGTGCTGGCGCGCGCCAGATAGAACCATTCCTGGCGCGCTTGCGCGCGGGCGTTTGGGAACACGATCCAGCCGTCATGCGGCGCGCGCACCGCGGTACCGTCGTGCCGCGTGCCAATCAAGTCGCCGGTTAGCAGGGCATCGAAGCTGCGCCAGTCGCGCGCAAAGGCATCGTCGGCGTGCGCCTTGTCGATCACTTCGTGCAGGCTCAGCGCTTCGATCTGCGCCACGGCCGGCGGTGCCGCTTCGCCCGTCAGCCCCAAGTGCGCCAGCATGTTGCGGATGGCCTGGTAGCCCACCTGCGCGGCTTGCGGGTCGGCATGCTGGCCGCATTCGAGCGTCAGCGCCCAGCCGCCTTGGCTGCGCATGAATTCGGTGGTGCCCACGCCGTAGCGCGGGTTCATGTCCAGCGTGTCGGCGGCGCTGCCGCGGGCTTGCTCGCGCCGGCGTTGCACGCCGCGCGCATAGGTACTCAACCAGCCGTCCACCGCGCGGCCCACGCCCAGGCAGCGCACCAGCGCTTCTTCGCGTGCCGCCAGGGCAAAAGGTTCCAGCGGGCCGGTGTTGTCGGCCGGGCCCAGCAGCACGAAGGGCAGGCCGGCGGACTGGAACGAATGCAGATCGACCAGCCCATCGTGCTGCGCCAGCAGCGGGCACAACCAGTTGGCCACCTGGTCTTCGTATTCGCGCGGTGTGGCGGTGGGGGCCAGCGCGCGGTTCAGGTTGCGCTGCCCCTGGCGCTGGCCCAGGTGGTAGGCCAGCGGGTTGCAGATGGGCACCAGGGTGAGCGCGCCATGCTGGATGCGCAGCGTGCCGGCATCAAGCTCGGCCGCCAGGCGCGCGATGGCCTGCGTGCCGCAAACCTCGTTGCCATGCACGGCGCCGGTGACGATGAGCCGCGGGCCGGGCAGCGCGCCGGCGTAGTGCAGTGATTTGAAAGGGGGCAAGGTGGTTGGCAAGGTGGTGGGCAAAGCGGTGGGCAGGTTCACGCCGCGAATGTTAAACAGCGGGGCGCCGCCGCTACAGTTACAGCGCCGGTCACAACCCCAGTCACAACGCAATCTTCAGCCCGCATTGCCATGACCAAAGACCCCACCCTCGACCACGACGCGCTGGCCCGGCACTTGCTCGCCTGCGTGCGCGAAGCACTGGCAGCGGCACCGGCCTTCGACCCGCCGCCGAGCATCGACCTGGCCGTGGCCGCATTCCCGCGCGGTGGCGCCCCGGTTTGGGCCAATGTGCTGTTCTCGCGCACTTGGCCGCTGGGCCGGGTGGCCGAGATCGGGCCGCAGGCAGGCGCGGTGCGCAACGTGATGTTCATGGCCGACCCGCTGGACGCCGCAGGCCGCTCCATCGCCTGGCAGCGCGGCAGTGACTGGACGCAACTGCCGTTGCGCCCCCTGGCCGGCCGCGGTGAACGTTTCATCGCGCCGTACCCGGCTTCGGTGCTCAAGCTGATGGTGGGCCTGGGCGTGGCCTGCCTGGTCGACAGCGGCCGCGCCGCCTGGGCCGCCCCCTGGGGGCATGCGGGCAAGGTGCAGCGCATCGAACAACTGATGGACGCAATGCTCACCGTGAGCAGCAACGAAGCCACCGACGCCCTGGTGGCCTTGCTGCATGCGCGCGGGTTGATCCGCCGTGAAGATGATGTGGAACGTTATAACGAGCTGCACGCCTTGTTCGAACTCGAAGGCCTGCACACCCTGCGCCTGGCCAACACGCAGGCTAACGGCGGCTGGCGCAACGGTGACGGTGCCGGTGTGGGCCAGATCCAGATGACCGCCTGGGACACCATTCGCATGTTGTGGCGCGTGAGTCCTGATCTGCCCGCTGCACCCTGGTGTTTGCCGGGAGCCGCACCGTGGCTCGCGCCCGCCAGCGCCCAGCGCCTGTGGGGCTGGCTGGCTGAACAGCGGCTGCACGAGGTGCTGTCGTCTGAATCCCTGGCCGGCCTGAGCGGCTGGCAGCGCGGCATTCCGGCGCGCTTGCCGCCGGGTGCGAAACAACCGGCCAAGCCGCACGCCAAGCCACACGCTGCGCCGACTACCGCCGATGCGCGGTTCGCCCACAAGACCGGCAATACCGAGTCGTACACCGCCTGCGCCGGCCGCGTGCAGGGCGACGGCGGGCGCGACTACCTCGTCGCCCTGTTCACCACCCTGGGTGCGCGCCATGCTTCATGCGAAGGCTGCGCCACCGACTGGTGCGTACCGCGCATCGGCGCCGCGGTGGATGCCTGGCTGAAGGCGCGGCTGGAATAGACGTGCGCTCACACGCGCAGGAAGATGCGCCTGCGGTGCAGTTCGCGCGCCACCAGCCAGTACGCCAGCAGATTGGCCACGGCGAAGAGCAACGAGCCCAGCCGCGGATCACCGCCAAGGCCTTCGAACAGATTGCGGTACAGCCAACCCAAAGGCGAGGTGGTGCGCGCAACGCCGTCGGCGCCCACCCCGCCCCAGCGCAACATGCCCAGCAGCCGCGGCACCAGCGCACTGAGCACGAAGATGAACAGCGCATTGGTGCCGAAGGCTTCAAAGAAACGCACCCAGGCGCCGCGCCGGCCCTGCACATCCAGCAGCAGCATCAGTGCGGCCAGCACCAGCAGCGCCAGGCCGGTGGTGAGCAGCACATAGCTGCTGGTCCAGAGCTTCTTGTTCAGCGGCATGGCCAGTTGCCACAGATAGGCCAGCGCCAGCAGGGCGGTGGCTGCCATGAACAAACGCGCCACCAGATCCACGCTGCTGCCGCCGCGCGCGATGGCCTGGCCCACCAGCACGCCCAGCAAGACCTGCGCCACTGCGGGCAAGGTGCTGGCCAGGCCTTCGGGTTCGAACGGCACGCCTTCGCCTTGGTAGAGGTGGCTGGCACCGAGCACGGCGCGATCCCAGTGCGTGCCAAAGTAGCCTTCCAGGCTGTAAGGGTCGGTGCCCGCAGGCAGGCTCACGACAAGCACCCAGTAGAGCAGCAGCAGCGCCATCGCTGCCCCGGCCACCACGCCGGTGCGGCCCCGCGCCCACCACACGATGAGCGCGGCAGCACCCCAGCACAGGGCGATGCGTTGCAGCACGCCCAAGGTGCGCAGGTGCTCCAGTCCGCGCAGCGTCAAGCCGCCTTGCGCATCCCAGCGCCATAACGACATCGCGTTGAGCAGCAGGCCGATCAAGAACACCAGCGCCGTGCGCCGCACGAGCTTGATCCAGAACGCCGCCGCCGGCCCGGCCAGCAGCCCCGGCATCACCAAGGCCAGCGCGTTGCCCACGGCGAACAGGAAGAACGGGAACACCAGATCGGTGGGGGTGCAACCATGCCAGGGGGCATGTGCCAACGGCGGGTACAGGTGGTTCCAACTGCCCGGGTTGTTGACCAGGATCATCAGCGCCACGGCGGCACCGCGAAAGACATCGAGCGACAGGTGGCGCGGCGTCACGGCGGCTCGCCCTGCGCATCGAGCGCCCGGTGCACGCTGCCCTGCGCCGCACTCAACCGCAGCTTGGCCGTGGCCACATCCACATCGGCCTTGAGCATCACGATGGCCAGCTTCACGCGCCAGCCGCATTGCGCCAGCGCCTGGGCGGCCAGCGTTTCAGGTGAGCCACTGGCCAGCATGGTCAGGCGCAAGGCGCGCGCGCGCAGCTTGGCGTTGCTGGCGCGCAGGTCGACCATCAGGTTGCCGTAGACCTTCTGCAGCCGCACCATCAAGGCGCTGGAAAGCGTGTTCAGCGCGATCTTCTGCGCCGTGCCGGCCTTCAGCCGCGTGCTGCCGGAGATCAGTTCGGGGCCGGTGTCGAGCACGATGCCGATTTGCGCGCCATGTGCCAGCGGCGTGCCGGCGTTGTTGGCCAGGGCGATGGTCAAGGCACCGGCGGCGCGCGCGGCGCGCAGGGCACCCAGCGCATACGGCGTGCTGCCCGAAGCGGCGACGATGATCACCACATCCAGCGCCGTGGGCGCTTGTGCATGCAGGTCGGCCGCGCCTTGTTCGAGGTCGTCTTCGGCGCCTTCCACCGAAGCGAACATTGCGCCCTGGCCACCAGCGAGCAAGCCGATGGCGCGTTCGGGCGGCCAGGAAAACGTCGGTGGCAGCTCCACGCTGTCGAGCACGCCCAGGCGCCCGCTGGTGCCCGCGCCGGCATACAGCAGCCGCCCGCCGGCGCGCAGGCGCGGCAAGGCGGCGTCCACCGCGTGGGCCAACTGCGGCAGTGCCGCCTGCACAGCCGTCATCGCCTGGGTCTGGTCGTCGACCAATGCGCTGACCAGGTCGAACGCGCCGTATTGGTCGAGCTGCGGGTGCAGCGGGCTGGGCTGTTCGGTGCTCGGGGGCGGAGGCGGAGGCGGCGAGGCTTGCACGGCTTCAGGATAGCGCGGCCGCCCAGGTGGGCACGCCCGGTTTGAACATGGGGGGGTGCACAGCGGCAGCCGTGCGAGCACACTGCGCGGGGCCGTCACTTGTCGCCTTTCGCGCCTACCGGGCGCTTCCATCCAACTTGGAGACTTGCATGAACACAGCACACATCGCCGCCAGCGTTCTCTTGGTGTCAGCACTGGGATCGGCCCACGCCGTTCCCGTGGTGACATCAGCCAGCGGCAGCAACCCGGCCGGCATTCAAGCCGCGGTGGATGCCTATCGCGCCAGCTTGGGCGCACTGAACCCGAACGTGGCGGGCAGCGTGGGCGCCGGGCGGCGCGAGATCAACTGGGACGGCGTGCCCGATGCGTTCTCCGCCCCCAACAACCTGCCGGCCAATTTCTTCAACGTCAACTCGCCGCGCGGCGTGGTGTTCGCCACACCGGGCAGCGCCTTCCAGGTCAGTGGCAATGCGGCGGTGCCACCGGTGCGCTTCGGCAACATCAACGCCAGCTATCCCAATGTGTTCCAGACCTTCAGCGCGCAGCGTTTGTTCACCGCGCTGGGCAGCAACGTCACTGACGTCAGCTTTTTCGTTCCAGGCTCGGCGGTGGCAGCGACGGTGCGTGGCTTCGGCAGTGTTTTCGCCGATGTCGATCTGCCCAACATCACGTCGATGCAGTTCTTCGATCAGAACAACGTCTTGCTCGACACCCTGTTCGCGCCGGCCAGCGCCAATGGCGGGCTGTCGTTTCTGGGCGCGCTGTATGCCGACCAGGGCATCGGCCGGGTACGCATCACTTCAGGCAACGCGGCCCTGGGTGCGCCGGAGTCCAGCAACGACCTGGTCGTGATGGATGACTTCATCTACGCTGAGCCAATTGCCGTGGCCATCCCCGAGCCCGAAACGGCCGCGCTGCTGTTGGCCGGCCTGGGCATCGTTGGCCTGGCAACGCGGCGCACAAAGCGGCGCCACGGCACAGCCTGAACGCAATGGCGCTATGGGCGCGCGCCCACCGGCGCTGCCGCACCCGCGCAAGCCGCCAGCAGCCGTTCACGGATCGCGTCGGCCCGCTCGCGCAGGCCGGCATGTTCGGCGCGGGCCAGCCAGTGGTCGAGTTCCATCAACGCGATCCTGGCGTTGCCGGGCAAGACTTCATGCAAGCCCTGAAGGTAGGCGGCCTCGGCGGCAGCAACGTCACCCGACAGCAGCTTGATCAGGCCCAATCGGCGCTGCCAATCGGTTGCTTCGCTGGCGCTGGCGCTGGCGACGGCCTCCTGCGTCAGGGCGGCGGCTGCGTCAAAGCGCCCTTGGCCCAGGGCGACGGCCGCACGGGCGCCGCAGAGCATGTCCGCGCCCGGGTTCAGGGCTTGCAGGGCGGCCAGATCACGCTCGGCCTGGGCGGTTTGGCCCAACATCACCAGCAACGCCAGGCGGTCCGCCAGGTGGTCGGGTTGCTCGGGTTCCAGGGCCACCCTGGCGTTCAGGTCGGCCAGGGCCAGCTCCAGCTCAGCCATGCCATGGCACGCCAGGTAGCGGCTGGTGTGCAGTGAAGCCAGCCCGGGGTGGCGGGCAATCAGCGCATCCAGGTCTTGTTTGGCGCGTTCGAACCAGCCGGCCTGCGAACAGATCAGCGCGCGCAGGTTCAGCAGCAGCATGCGCGCCGGGTGCGCGCCCAGCGCCTGGTCCAGACACACCAGCGCCGCCGCGAATTGGCGCAGGTCGCCCAGTTCCTGCGCCAGTTGCGAGGTGGCTTCCTCGCTGTCGGGCTCGGCTTGAAAGGCTTGCTTCAAGTCGGCCAGCCGCCTGGCTGTCTCGCCCAGGCCTTTGTAGGCCTCGGCACGAGCCAGCAACACGCTGGCGCCGGCGTCGCCCAGCTTGATGGTCTGGCTGAGATCGGCTTCGGCTTCGCGGTGCTTGTCTTGTGCCAGGCGCGCCAGGCCGCGATGGCGGTACAGGTCAATCGCGCTCAGCGGTGAAGGTTGGGCCAGTGCGAGGTCAAAGTCGGCTTCGGCCAGGGCCGGCTGGTGCAGGTTCAGTTGGGCAAAGCCACGAAAGAAGTGGGTGATCGGGTCGGTGTCACCGCGTGCCATGGCGGCGTCGAAGTCTTCCAGCGCCGCGGCGTGCTGGCCCAGCGCGACCCTGGCGATGCCGCGCCAGCGGTGCTGGATGGCATCGCCGCCACCGCGTGCGATGGCAGCGCACAGACCCTGCTCGGCCGGCTCGTATTGGTCTTGGGCCAGCAAGCTGCCGCCGCGCAGGCCCAGCGCGAGTGGGTTGCTGGCATCCAGCGCCAAGGCGCGCTCGGCATCGGCCTGTGCGCCCACGGCGTCCTGCAGGTCCAGCCGCACGCCGGCGCGCCAGATGTAGACCAGGGCATCGTTTCGCCCCTGGTCGATGGCGGCGTCGAGCTCTAGCCGGGCCAGGGTGAGTTCGCCACGCTGGATTTGCGCCAGACCGTGCAGGGAACGGGTGAATGCGGCGGCCGGCGGGTGCGCGGCCAACACGGCATCGCAGTCGGCCATGGCCAGCGCCGGTTGCTGCGTTTGCAGGTAGAGCTGGGCGCGTTCGAGCTGCACTTGCCAAGCCAGTGCGCCGGCTTGCAGCGCAGCAGCAAAGTCGAGCAGCGCAGCATCGAACTTGCCCTGGTGGCGGCGCGCCGCGGCACGGCCCAGATACAGCACGCCGTCGCCGGCAGGCAGGCCGCCTTCACCCTGCATCTGGCTCAACGCGCGGCTCGCAATGGGCAGGGGCGACGCCTCCAAGGCTGCGGCCACGCGCGCCACCTCGTCACCAATGCCCAGGCCGAGCGCCGCGGTGAAATCGGCTTCAGCCAGGGCCCAGTTCTGCGTCACGGCATGCGCGTAGGCGCGAGCGGCGAGCACCAGCGCGCGGTGCTCGAACGTGCGCGGCAAGGGCTGTCTGGGCGACATGAGGCCGGCAGCGGCAGGCGTGCCAATTTGCGGCAGCACGGCCATGGCCGCACGGTAGCTGCTGGGGTGGGCCAGCGCGGCGTCGAAGTCGGCCACGGCGCCGGCCAGTTCGCCGTTGCACTGGCGCGCGGCGGCGCGCATGAAGTACAGCATGCCGTCGGGTTGCGCACCCGAGCGGTCGATGGCCAGGCTGAGGTGCGTGAACGCCGCCGCCCAGTTGCGGGCCCAGTAGTGGGCGATGCCGCATTGGCTGAACAACACTTCGCTGTCTTCACCCAGCTCATGCGCGCGCGCCATGTCGTGCAGCACGCCCGGGCCGTCGTTCAGCAGGTACTTCAGCAAGCCGCGCATGTGCCACGTGCTGCCATCTACGCCGTCGCGTTCGATGGCGCTGCCCAAGTCGGCCATGGCTTCGTCCAGCCTGCCTGCAAGCAACTGCGCAAAGCTGCGCGCCTTGTACGGCTGTGCCCCGGGGTGGCCCTGCGCAATGGCCAAGGTGGTGATGGGAATGATCTGTTCGGGCCGGTCGGCGCGCAGCAAGGCCAGGGCCAGCAGCGACAAGTCCTCGGGCCAGTGCGCTTGTCGGCTGGACTCAGCTGTCATGGCCGCAATGGCTTGATTCCAGTCATCGGCATGGGGCTTGGCCGGGGCATCGCCACGCTCCTGTTCGTGCCCGAACAACGTGAGGCGGTCGTGCCGGCGGCCGACCAGGCCTTCGTCGATCAGCGCTTGCAGGGCGTCGTCGCAAGCGGGCCGTTCGGTGGCAACTGCCATGGCGCGTACGTAGGCGCTGCGCGCGGGCAGACCCAGACGCGCCAACAGGCGCAGATGGGCCTGAACCTGGTCGCTTCCCGGGTACCGGGCGCGCAGCGTTCGCCGCTTGAACTGCCAGGTCTCGCCCTCGGTGGGCAGCCAGTCACCATGGCCAAGGGTGGCCTGTTTGCGCCGGGCCAGGTCAACATTGGTGAAGATGGTTCTGGGGGTGCGGTCGCTGTTGCTGACCAACTCGCGCGCCAGCTCGGTGTTCAGTTCGATTTCAGCCCGGTGCGCCAGCGTCAGCAAAATTTCGGCCAGTGCAGCGTCGGTCAGGTCGGGCATGCGAAAGACGCCGAACTCGCGCCACTGTTGGCTGTCCGGGGTCAGCCCCAGTGACTGCGCAAAGGGCCGCTCGTCGCGCGCAATGGCCAGCACGCGAACGTTGTGCAGGCCTTGCCGGGCCAAACCGTCGATGCATGTCGACAAACGTTCCAGGTAAGGCGCCTCACCGTCTTCGCTGCTGTGCACGCGGGCGTGCAGGTTGTCGATGATCAGGGCCAATTTTTCGTCGTGCAACTGCATGGGCAGCTTGGCCAAGGCGCCCATGCGGGCGTCCAGGTCGGGCCGCGCCACGGCCAGTGTCCAGCCGCGCAGGCACATCTGCACCGCCCATTCGGCCACTTCGCGGGTCTTGCCGATGCCGGCCCGCCCGGCAATCAGCAAGCAGCGCCCACCGGCATTGGCCAGGGCGTCTTCAAGCCCTTGCTGCACCTGGGCCAGGTCTTGGCGGCCGCGCACATAAGGCACTTCG
>JAYUPO010000245.1:0-10528 GCA_043760085.1 Burkholderiales bacterium | reverse complement strand
GGCAGCGTGGCGATGTCGGCGAACTGCAGGCCCAGTTCGAGCGCGCTTTGGATGGTGCTTTCGACCGCCTTGCCGGTCACCACGAGCCGCTCAGTGACCAGCCGGTTCGAAATGCTGCGGTACTTGAAGTAGTTCAGCAAGCCGGCCATGCCCACGGCAAAGCCGCAGACCACCACGGCCACCGCCACCATCCGGCTACTTGTTGATTTCATGCTCAGTGCTCCAGCGCCGGCCGCCACGAGACGCGATCCGACAGTCCTTGCTTTTTCGGCCACCGTGGGCCAGACCTTAATCCGACACGCCGCGGTTGAATCAATCGAATTGGCCAGCGTTTGCCCTTCAAGCCGCAGCGTGGCCGTGCCGATACCGCTCGGGCTGGCCACAAAAAAGGCAGCTAACAAGGGGCGGATGTATGCGGGTTCGATTTGCGCAAGTGAGAACGGCACGTGGCCGGGGAGCCAACCAGGCCACGTTGTTGCGGGGTCGCCCATGACGGCGGCGTTCAAGCTCGTCGAGCGCGAACAAGCCCTGGGCGACACGGTTCCGGGTGAGTTGATTGACGTTGCCTGGGAGCCGCCACAAGCCGGCCGGCGCCGCGTGGTGAACAGCTGGAACGACTACATGGCCCTGGCCAGCCGCGTGGTCGGCCGCTTTCACGGCCAGTTCCGCAGTGGCCACTTTGACTATCAACACCCCACGCGCTTGCAGCCCGGCACGCCGCTGCGCCTGCGCAAGCCCTACGCGGCCACGGTGGCCTACACCGAGTGGGGGCCGGCCGATGCGCCGGTGTTGTTATGCGCCGGTGGCGTGGCCAACGTGGCCACGCGCTTTCATTACCTGGCCTCGGACCTGCAAGACAGCCGGCGCGTGATCTGCATGGACTGGCTTGGCCGCGGCCGCTCGGGCTGGCTGGCGGCGCAAGAGGACTATTCACTGGCCACCTATGCCGAGCAACTGCGCCAGATGGTGCTGCACCGGGGCGGCGGTCCGGTGTCCATTCTGGGTTCGTCGATGGGCGGCAGCGCCGCCATCGAGCTGATCGCGCGCCAACCGCGCCTGGTCAAGCAATTGATCCTCAACGATGTGGGCCCATTCATCCCGGCGCGCCGGCGCAAGCGGCGCGCCGATGCGATCGCGCGCCACTATGTCTTTCGCAACCCCGCGGAGCTGCTGCGCCGCGTCGGCGCCGCGCAGAAGAACGACGGGCCGGTGAGTGATGACATCCGCTTCAACCTGACGTTTCATCAAACCCGCTGGTCCGACGACGAGGGCGGGCGCGTCTACCGCCACGACGTGCGCGCCATGCAGGCTTATCGTCAAGGCGCGCACCGCAGCGTGTCGCAATGGGACGAGTGGAGCCGCGTGAACTGCCCCGTGCTGCTGATCCACGGCATGGAGTCCGACGCGCTGACTGAAGCGACGATTGCGCGCATGTCGCGGCACAAGCCGATCGCCGTGATGCACATCCCGCAGACCGGCCACACCCCGCTGCTGGCCGACCGCAACCAGATCGAATTCGTGCGCCGCTGGCTGGTGGGTGACGTGCCGCAGGGCAGCGAGTTCAGCGTGCTGCATGCGCAGATGCGCGAGGCCTACCCCGGCAGCCCCATTCCCTTTGCCCCTGCCAGCGCCTTGCGCTGATTCGCTCATGAGATTTTCTTCCGGCACGGCCCCTTCACCGAACGCGCGCATGCCGCTGCGCTTCGTGCGCCATGGCGCCACCCTGGCCAACCAGGCGGGGCTGCGCTGCGGCGGCGACCTGGACTTGCCCCTCACCGAGCTGGGGCGCGAGCAAGCCAGGCAGGCGGCGCAGCAGGTGCGCGAGATGAGCCAACAGAACCAACCGATTGGCATGATCGTGACCAGCCACCTGAAGCGCGCCCGCGACACGGCGGACATCATCGCCGCCGCCTTGCCTGGGCTGCCCATGATCGTGGAGCCGGCGTTTGCCGAGCGCCGGCTGGGCCGCTGGAACCTGCGCCCGATCCAGGACACACAGGCCTGGTTCGAGGCGCGCCAGACGCCGCCCGGTGGCGAATCCGACGCCGAGTTCATCGACCGCGTGGCCTATGGCGTGCGGCTGATCAAGGCCCGCCTGCCCAGCCGCCCCTTGCTGGTGGGCAGCAAGGGCGTGGCCCGCGTCATGGGTGAGCTGGTCGGCTGGCCGCATCGGCTCGACCTGGCCAACGGCGAGATCGCCGAATTCGAGTTCGCGCAGCGGCCATGCCTGGTCACCGATTGGAGTGCACTGTGAATCAAACCAAAGAACCTTCCACGCCGCCCAGCGGCAGCCCGCCGGCGGCTTCACACGGGCAGCGCGCCGCGGCCCCAGCCAGCGCACCACGCCGCTCGAACTGGCTGAGCGCCTGCTTGGGCGCGGCCACGCTGCTGGCCCTGGCGTTGGACGTGGGCGGCAGCGCCGGCAAGCTCGCCTTCACCCTGCCGGCCTCGCTGTTCGCGCTGCTGTTGCTGGCCGCGGCGCACCGGCAGCGGGCCGGCGCCTTCCAGGTGTTGGACGAGCCCTTGCACATCGGCTCGCTCGGCCAGGCGCCGGCCAGCCTGGCCACCGCGTTGCCCGCAACGGCCCTGGCCGCCGTGGTCGATTCGACGCATCAAATCGTGGCCACCAGCCCAGCCTTGCGCGCCTGGTTGGGCGCGGAGCAAGACGACCTGGCCGGGCACACCGTGCTCGACGCCTTTGGCCCCCTGGCGGGCACCCAGCTGGCGCCGGCGCTGGCCGCGGCGCTGGCCGGAACGGCCCAAACCGTGCAATGCAGCCACGCCGGCGCGGACGGCAACGAACGCTGGCTGCAAATCGACCTGACGCCGCGCTTTGACGGCGCGGGGCGAACCCAGGCTTGCGACCTGCTGGCGATGGACGTCACCGCCACCCAGACGGCGTTGCGCAGCGCGGAACGCGGCGAGCGCCGGCTGCGCATCATCATGGATCAGATACCGGTCACGGTGTCCTACATCGATGCCGAGTTCCGCTATCGCTACATCAACCGCGCGCAGGAGCAGTGGTTGGGCAAGACCGAGAGCGAGGTCGCCGGCCGCCTGCTCAGGGACGTGGCCGGTGAGAAGGTGTGGGCCGATGTCGAGCCGCACCTGCGCGAAGCGCTGCAAGGCCAGCAGGTGCCGCTGGAGCGGCACCGCATCGACCGCCAGGGCAACCCGGTGTGGCACTCGGGCCGGCATGTACCCGACATCAACGACAGCGGCGCGGTAGTCGGCGTCTACACCGTGTTCTTCGACATCACGCAGCGTGCCTTGGCCGAAGAGAAGTTGCGCCAGCGCGAAGCCGAGCTCAGCGCCGCCAAGGACGCGGCCGAGAACGCCAGCCGCGCCAAGTCGGAGTTCCTGGCCAACATGAGCCATGAAATTCGCACGCCGATGAACGGTGTGCTCGGCCTGACCGAGCTGCTGTTGGAAACACCGCTGGACGAACAGCAGCGGCCCTTCGTCGAAACGGTGCGCAGCTCGGGCGAAGCGCTGCTGTCGATCATCAACGACATCCTGGACTTTTCCAAGATCGAGGCCGGCAAGCTGGAGACAGAGTCGCTCGACTTCGACCTTTTTCAGACGGTGGAAGACGCGGTGCAACTACTGGCGCCGCGGGCGCACGCCAAGCAGCTTGAAATCGTCTGCCGCATCGACGAGCGGCTGCCCACTGCCGTGCGCGGCGACCCCTACCGGCTGCGCCAGGTGTTGACCAACCTGATCGGCAATGCGGTGAAGTTCACCGACACCGGCGAGGTGCTGGTCGATGTGCAAATAGCCAGCGCCGAGCGGCTGCGCTTTGCGGTGCACGACACCGGCATCGGCATCAATGAAGACGCCCGCGCGCGGCTGTTCAATGCGTTCGAGCAGGCTGACGGTTCGACCACGCGGCGCTTTGGCGGCACCGGCCTGGGCCTGGCCATCTGCCGCAGCCTGGTTGAACTGATGGGCGGCGTGATCGGCGTGGACAGCAGCGCGGGCGAAGGCTCGACCTTCTGGTTCGAGCTGCCGCTGCCTGCCGCAACCAGCCTGCCCGCGGCGCCCAACCCCAGCGCGCTGGCGCGCCGCCACGTGCTGGTGGTGGACGACCATGCCACCAACCGCGAGATCCTGGAACGCCATGTGCTGGCCGGTGGCATGCGTTGCCGCACGGCGGTTGATGGCTTCGACGCCCTGCGCCAGATGCGCCTGGCGCAGCAGGCGGGCGACCCCTTCGAAGTGGCCGTGATCGACATGAAGATGCCCGGCATGGACGGCATCGAGTTGGCGCACGCGGTGGCGGCAGACCCGCTGCTGGCCACTATTCGGTTGGTGCTGGTCACCTCGCTGCATTCGCCGCACGAGGTGACACGCGCGCGCACGGCCGGCATCACCTCGTACCTGTCCAAGCCGGTCAAGCGGCTGGACATGTTCCGCGCGCTGGCCCAGGCCATCGGTGAAGTCACGGCCGAGCTCGCGTTCGCACCCGACAAGCGGGCGGTTCCGGTCATCCGGGCGCGTGTGCTGCTGGCTGAGGACAACGGCGTCAACCAGGTGGTGGCGCGCAACATGCTGCGTACCCTGGGCTGCGAATTCGAGATCGTGCCCAACGGCCAGGAGGCGCTGGACGCCTTGCAGCGCGGGCCTTTCGACATCGTGTTGATGGACTGCCAGATGCCGGTGCTGGACGGCTACGAGGCCACGCGCGCGATCCGCTTGCGCGAAAGCAGCCAAGGCCCTGCGGGCACGCGCATCCCGATCGTGGCGCTCACCGCCAATGCCCTGGTGGGCGACGCGGAGCAGTGCCTGGCCTGCGGCATGGACGCGCACCTGGCCAAACCGTACACACGCAAGCAACTGGCGTCGATGCTGGTGCGCTGGCTGCCCGACGACAAGGTTGAACACACCGGCAACACCGGCTTCGACGAAGCCGGCGCGGCGCCGGTCAAGCCGCCGCCCGCTGAAAGCCAGCTCGATCAGGCGGCGCTCGACAACATCCGCAGCATGGACGACGACGGCAGCGTGTTGTGCGAGGTCATCCAGATGTTCTTCGACGAAGTGCCCGGGCATCTGCAAGGCATGCAGCACGCCCTGGACGCAGGCGACGCCGCGGCCCTGGGGCGACATGCCCACGCCCTGAAATCGGCCAGCTTCAACGTCGGCGCCAAAGGCGTTGGCGAACTGTGCAAGCGGCTTGAAAAAGAGGCCAAGTCCGGCACCACGTCCGGGCTGGTCGACCTGGTGGGTGCCATCAACGCCACCCTGGACCGCGTTCAACCCGCGCTGCGCGCAGAAATGAGGCAACCCGCATGAACTCGCCCCTTCGTATCCTGGTCGTTGATGACGACGCCGGCGGCCGGCGCCTGACGCGCGCCACCCTGGCCAAGGCCGGCTTCGGCGTGGCCGAGGCGGCCAACGGCCAGATCGCCATTGACATGATGAAACAGACCATGCCCGACATGGTCTTGATGGACGTGAGCATGCCGGTGATGGATGGTTTCACCGCCTGCGTTGAACTGCGCGCCTTGCCCGGCGGCGCCGACGTGCCGGTGGTGATGATGACCGGGCTGGACGACACCCAGTCGATCGACCGCGCGTTCGAAGTCGGTGCCACCGACTTCATCACCAAGCCGATCAACTGGTCGGTGCTGCCGCACCGGGTGCGCTACATGCTGCGCGCTAGCGCGGCCATCCGCAATCTGCAGCAAAACGAACGCCGGCTGTCCAACGCCCAACGCATCGGCGAAATGGGTGACTGGGAATGGGACACCCGCAGCAACAGCATCGTGCCGTCCGAGCAAGCGGCGCGGCTGCTCGGGCTGGACCTTGCGCTGCCGCGCCTGACGCCAGAGGCCTTCTTCGCCACCGTTCACCCCGAAGACGCCGAGCGCCTGGGTCACGCCTGCGCCCACGCGGTGGCCAGCGCCCAGGGCTTCGCCATGGATCACCGCGTGCTGCTGCCCGACGGCACGGTGCGCCACGTTCATCAGCAGGTGGAACTGATCGAGCGCGTCACCGCCGGCCCGGCCATGCGCCTGGCCGGTGCGCTGCACGACATCACCCGGCGCGTGGACGCCGAGGAACGGATCCGCCAACTGGCCTACTACGACGCGCTCACCGGCCTGCCCAACCGCCTGATGTTCACCGAGCTGCTGGCCAAGGCGCTGGCCCAGGCCGAACGCCAGGGGCGCCGCCTGGCGATCATGTTCGTTGACCTGGACAACTTCAAACGTGTCAACGACACGCTGGGGCACAAGGTCGGCGACGAATTGCTGCGCCAGGCCAGCGGCCGCCTGGCCAGTGCCCTGCGCAGCCAGGACACGATCGCGCGGCACAACACCAAGTCGCCGCCGCACAGCATCGCCCGCCTGGGAGGCGATGAATTCATCGTCCTGCTGACCGACATGCCCGGGCCGGCGGAGGCCGCCAACATTGCCCGGCGGCTGGTTGAAACGCTGAGCCATGCCGTCGTCATTCAAGGCACGGAGATCTTTGTCGGCGGCAGCATCGGCGTGGCGATGTACCCCGAAGACGGCGCCGATTCCGACACCTTGATGATGAACGCCGACACCGCCATGTACCGCGCCAAGGCGGCCGGGCGTGGCGGGGTGCAGTTCTACGACAAGTCGATGAACGCCCGCGCCCTGGACAGCCTGCGCCTGGAGTCGCACCTGCGCCGGGCCATCGAGCGCGATGAATTCCTGTTGCAGTATCAACCGCGTGTAGACGTCTTGAGCGGCAGAATCGTCGGCGCCGAGGCGCTGATTCGCTGGCAGCACCCGACACGCGGCTTGCTGCAACCGGCTGAGTTCATCTCGCTCATTGAAGACGTGGGCATGGTCATCACGGTGGGCGAATGGGTCATCGCTACCGCCTGCAAACAGATCGCGGCGTGGGCGGCGCAAGGCCTGGGCCACATCGCCGTGTCGGTGAACCTGGCGTCCACCCACCTGCGCGAACGCCAACTGCCCACCTTGGTGGAAAACCTCCTGGCCAAGCATGGCGTGCCGCCGAGCTGTCTGGAAATCGAGGTCACCGAGTCGATCCTGCTGGCCGACCCCGAGCTCAGCGTGCGCATCGCGCAGCAGCTTGCCAACATGGGGGTGCAGTTGTCGATCGACGACTTCGGCACCGGTTATTCGTCGCTGAGTTACCTCAAACGTCTGCCGATCAACGCCCTGAAGATCGACCGCTCGTTCGTGCGCGACATCGACACCGACCCGGACGACGCGGCCATCGTCACGGCCATCATCGCGCTGGCCCACAGCCTGAAGCTCAAGGTGGTGGCCGAAGGGGTGGAAACGCCCGAGCAACTCGCCTTCCTGCGCGCGCTGCATTGCAACGAGTACCAGGGTTACCTGACCAGCCAGGCGGTGCCGGCGCAGGCGATGGCACTGCTGCTGCAAGCGGCCGCGCCATCAGCCACGCTGCTGGTCGCGCCAGCCCTGTTGCAAACTGACAGCGTGCCGGCGCTGGCCTGAACGCGCCGCACGCCAACCGGGCCGCGTCCCGGCGTCTGGCACAACGCGGTGCGCCGCGGCGCTGCCGCTCAAAGTGCCGGCTTGGGCCCCTTGGGCACAGCCATTGGCGCCGGGTTGTCCACGCCGTCGAGTTCGGCCTTGCAGCGCACGCCGCCAGGCACGGCGCCGTTGGCATTGGGCAGCTCCAGCCGGGCGACGAAGGTGTCGCTGGCCGCGTCGACCACGCGGTCGACCATTTTTACGGTGGCGTTCAGGCGCCCACTCGTGCCCACCGCGGTGATCTGCGCCTTCATGCCGGGCTTGACGCGGCCGATCAGCGCCGCGGGCATGACGATGTCCACGCGCAACGGGTCAATTTGCGCGATCTTCAGCGCCGGCTTGCGCCCGCTGCCGGCGTCAGCCAGGTCACCGGGGTTGAGCATGCGGTCGAGCACCACACCGTTGAACGGCGCGGCCAGGCTGCGCAGGGCCAGGGCGTCGGCGGCGCGCTTGTGGTCGAGCTTGGCGAGTTCGCGGTTTTCCGTTGCCGCCAGCAGTTCGCTTTCAGCGATGTTGCGCTCAGCCTCGGCTTCCTCGCGCGCCTGCACCGAGGCAAAATTTTCTTGCGCCAGGCCGGTGGCACGGGCCAGCTTCTTGGTGGCGTAGTCAAGCCGGTTGCGGGCGGACTTGATCTGGCCGTCCATCTGCATGCGGTACTTGGCCGCCTCCAACGTGGAACGTTCGACGTTGGACAGCAGTTCGAGCAAGGGCTGGCCGCGGCGAATGAAGTCGCCGCGCTGAACGTGGATCTTCTCAATCAGGCCTTCGACCGGCGTGCGCAATTCCACCACCTGGCTGGGTTCAATCAGGCATTCGAACGGGCTGCCGGCAGCGTGTACCGCCGTCACGCTGATCAAGCTCACACACAGGGCGACACACTGAACAACGGGCATCTTCAACATCATTCACCTCTTCCGGAAAAACTGAGCAAGCGGGCCAACTGCTGGTCATGCTGCAAGGTCATCATGCGCACCTCGCCCTGGTGGGCTTCGGCGCGGCGCTGTGCCAGCCAGCGCAGGCCGGCCAGCAGCCAACGCGGCACGCCGATGCGGCGCACGCGCGAACGCGCGGCCAGCCACTTGCTGAACGTGGGCAGTTGCGCGGCAAAGAGTTCATCGTCCAGGGCGACGAGGGCCTGGGCCGTGCCGGGGTCGCCCTGGCGCGCACAGCGCCCGATGAGCTGGCGGTCGATGCGGCGCGACTCGTGGAATTCGGTGAGGATGACGTGCAGCCCGCCGGCTTCGACCACGCCGGGGCCGAGCACGATGTCGGTGCCGCGCCCGGCCATGTTGGTGGCCACCGTGACGCGCCCGGCCTGGCCGGCCTGGGCCACGATGGCGGCTTCATCCTGGTCTTGCTTGGCATTCAAGACCACATGCTCGACACCGTGTTCGCGCAGCACGGCGGAAATCTGCTCCGAGGCCTGCACGCTGCGCGTGCCAATCAGCACCGGGCGCCGGCGCTTGACCGACTGGCGCCGCGCCGCCACGGCCACGGCATGCCATTTGGCGGCGGCATCGGCATAGCAGCGCGCCGGGCCGACCCGGCGTTGCGAGCGCCGGTGCAGCGGCACGCGCACCACATCAAGCCCATACACGCGGCGGATTTCGCTGGCCACTTCGAGCGCCGTGCCGGTCATGCCAGCCAGGCGCACATAGCGGCGGAACAACCGCTGGTAGGTGATGCGCGCCAGCGTTTCGCGCTGGCCGGTGAGCACCACGCCTTCCTTGGCCTCGATCATCTGGTGCAGGCCACGTTCCCAGGCGCGATCGGGCATGACGCGGCCGGTGGCTTCGTCAACGATCTGCACCTTGCCATCGGTCACCACGTAGTGCCGGTCGCGCAGGTACAGCAGGCTGGCGGCCAAGGCCTGCTGCACCAGTTCTTCGCGCGCGCGCGCCGACGCCCAAACCGAGGCTTCGGCGCCCTCGTCGCCTTCGTCAGCCGCCAGCGTGGGTTCCACCGCGGCGTCGAGCCATTCATAGGAAGCCGGCATCAGGCGCACGCGGCGGGTGCGTTCATCCACGCTGTAATGGGTTTGCGCATCCATCGCCGCGGCCAGGGCCAGGGCGCGCTCATAGTCAGCCACTTGAGGGGCATGTTTGGGCTGGGTCGACAGGATCAGCGGCGTGCGCGCTTCATCAACAAACACGCTGTCGGCTTCATCAACGATGCAATAGGCCAGGCCACGCATCACCACACCGGCTTCGGGCCCGGCGCGGGGGCGGTGCACATCGCGCAGTTGTTCTAACGATAGATGCAAGCCACTGGCGCGCTCGCCCAGGGTGGCGCGGTCGCGCAGGTAGTCGAACGCCAGCTCCTTGTTGGAGGCGTAGGTGACATCAGCGTTGTAGGCGGTGCGTCGTTCGCCTTTTTGCAGGCCGTTGACGATGACGCCCACGCGCAGGCCGAAGAAGGCGTACAGCGGGCCCATGGTCTGCGCATCGCGCGCCGCCAGGTAGTCGTTCACCGTGACCACATGCACCGGCACGCGCGCCAAGGCCACGGCAATGGCGGGCAAGGCGGCGGCAAAGGTCTTGCCTTCGCCGGTGGCCATTTCCACCAACGTGCCTTGTAGCAGCGACCACGCGGCGCGGTATTGGGTGGGATAAGGGCGCTGGCCCAGCACGCGCTGCGCGGCCTCGCCGATCAGCGCGAAGCAGCGCGCGCTGGGCACCGGGGTGAACCCTTCGCGCTTCAGGCGCCCACCCAGCGCGCGGGCCTGGCTGCATAACACCTGGTCTGACAGGCCGGCGGCTTCTTCAACCGCTTGCTCCAGGGCACGCTGGTAGCGTGCGCCGGGCTGGTTGCTGGCGCCGAACAAGCGGCGCCAGGCCAACGGCAGACGCGACCACAGGCCCACGGCCAGGCGGTCGGCCCAGCCCACCTCAACTTCGTCGCGCTCAACATAGGGTCGCCCGGGGGCCAGGTCGGCCGGGGTGGCACCGAGCACGGCGACGTCAGACATGAAGCTTCCGCACGTTCATGTCATACCTCAAAGTGAGACAGGAACAACCGGCGCAGGCTTT
>JAYUPO010000244.1:0-3954 GCA_043760085.1 Burkholderiales bacterium | reverse complement strand
GATGGCCCAGGTGCGCCCGCATGGTGTTTTCCAGCCTTGCTGCGTTGCCGTCAGGCAGTGGCAAGGCCCACTCCTAGAATGCGGGTTTCCCCGCAATGACGCGAGCAACCCATGAGCCTGCACAACGTGACCCCGGGCCTGAATGCGCCCAACGAGTTCAACGTGATCATCGAGATCCCCATGAACGCCGACCCGATCAAGTACGAGGTTGACGAAGAAACGGGGGCGCTGTTTGTTGACCGCTTCATGGGCACGTCGATGCACTATCCGTGCAACTACGGCTACATCCCGCAGACCCTGGCAGACGATGGCGACCCGGTGGATGTGCTGGTGATGACACCGGTGCCGCTGATTCCCGGCGTGGTGGTCACCTGCCGGCCCATCGGCGTGTTGATGATGGAAGACGAAGCCGGTGGCGACAACAAGCTGCTGGCCGTGCCCATCGACAAGATTTTGTCGATCTACTCGCAGTGGCAGCAGCCCGAACACCTGAACCCGATGCGCTTGAAAACCATCCAGCATTTCTTCGAGCACTACAAAGATTTGGAGCCCGGCAAGTGGGTCAAGGTCAAGGGTTGGGAAGATGCCGAAGCGGCGCGCCGGGAAGTTTCCACCGGCATGGCCAACTGGCTGAAGAAGAAGAAGGCTTGAACGCGCGCTGTGCGCGCCGGCTCAGGCCTTGAACGGGCTGTGCTCGCGCAGCTCGTCAACATAACTTTGCATGCCCGGGCCTTCGCGTTCGAGGTGGCGCGCCACGGCGTCATAAAAGCCGGGGTGCTGCAGCCAATGCGTTGAGTGGCTCACTGCTGGCATCAAGCCGCGGGCGAGCTTGTGTTCGCCTTGCGCGCCGCCCTCGAATTGCTGGTAGCCGTTGGCGATGCACCACTGCAAGGGCTGGTAGTAGCAGGCTTCGAAATGGAGCAAGGCGATCGGCTCGGTGCAGCCCCAATAGCGGCCGTAGGCCACGCGGCGCTGCGGGTCGATGGCCAGCAGCGACGCCGCCACGGGCTCTCCAGCACGGTGGGCCCTGAACATCAGCCAGTGCTCGGGCATCGTGCGCTGCATCTCCCGAAAAAAAGCCAGGTTCAGGTAAGGGTGCGAGCCGTGCGCGCGGTAGGTGAGGGTGTAGCAGGCGTGAAAGAAGGCCCAGTCCTGTGCAGCGATCTGTTTGCCCTGCAGCACCGTGAAGCTGACGCCGGCTTCGGCCACACGGCGGCGTTCCTGGCTGATCTTCTTGCGCTTGTCGTGGCTCATGGCTCCCAGGAAGTCAGCAAAGTCGACGTAGGGTTGCGGCGCGCGGTTTTGCCAATGGAATTGAACCGTCTGGCGTTGCAGCCAACCCTGTGACTGCGTGACCTGGGCCTCCTGCGCCGGCGCAAACAGCGCGTGGATGGATGACAGCCCGGCCTGTTGCGCCACGCTGCGCAAAGCCTCGATGAGCGCGCTGCGCGCTGACGCATCCACGGCCATCAGTCGCGTGCCCGGAACGGGTGTGAACGGCACCGCGACCAGCAACTTGGGGTAGTAGCGCAAGCCGTGGCGCTGGTAGGCCTCGGCCCAGGCCCAATCGAACACGTACTCGCCGAAAGAGTGGGTCTTGACCCAGGCTGCGCAGGCGGCCTGCAGGCGCTCGCCGTGCCAGACCGTGACGAAGCTGGGCGCCCAGCCGGTTTCGGCACAGGCGCACCCGGTGCGCACCAACGCCGCCAGGTATTCATGGCGCATGAACAAGGTGGGTTCGGGTTGAACCGCCAGCATCTCGTTCCATGCGCCAGCGTCGATCTGCGAGGGATCGGCCAGCACCCGAATGACATAATTCTTTGACTCCATTTGCACTCGCCCATGCCTCAGTTGCCGACGCTCCAGGTCGCCATCGCTCAACTCAACCCCGTGGTGGGAGACTTGGCCGGCAATGCCCGGCGCATTGTGGCCGCGGCGCAGGCAGCGCACGGCGCAGGCGCTGCGCTGCTGGTCACGCCAGAGCTGGCACTCACCGGCTACCCGCCTGAAGACTTGCTGCTGCGCCCGGCGTTCATGCGCGAGAGTGCTGCCACGCTGCACAGCCTGGCCCGGGAACTGGCGGCGTTCGAAGGCCTGCACGTGGTGGTGGGCCACCCGCACCAATTTGGTGAGCAAGGCGATGTGCGTTCCAAATCGCACAGCGTGCCGCTGCGCTTCAATGCCGCGTCGGTGCTGGCTGGCGGGCGCGTGCTGCACACCTACTGCAAGCGCGAACTGCCGAACTACCAAGTCTTTGATGAGCGGCGCTACTTTGCCAGCGGGCGCGACAGCGGGCAGGGCGCCGTGGTGTTCGAGGTGCGTGGCGTTCGCGTGGGCCTGTTGATTTGCGAAGACGCCTGGTTCGACGAGCCGGCGCGGGCTGCCAAGGCGGCAGGTGCCCAGGTGCTGTGCGTGATCAATGCCTCGCCGTACCACATGGACAAGGCGGGCGAGCGCGAAGCACGCATGGCCGAGCGCGCCAGCGCCGCGGGTTGCGCGCTGATCTATGCCCACCTGGTGGGCGGGCAGGACGAAGTGGTGTTCGACGGCGCGTCGTTTGTGCTCGATGCCACCGGCGCCATCTGCGCACGGGCGCCGAGCTTCGAAGAAGCCTTGTTAACGTTTGAGATCAACTCGCAAGGAAACGTCAGCGGCAGCGTCGCGGCGGTGCCCGATCTGGAGGCCCAGGTCTGGGCCGCGTTGGTCACCGGCGTGCGCGACTACATCGGCAAGAACGGCTTCGCCGGGGCCATCATCGGCTTGTCGGGCGGCGTCGATTCCGCCTTGGTGCTGGCCATTGCGGTGCAGGCACTGGGCGCGCAGCGGGTGCGCGCGGTGATGATGCCGTCGCCCTACACGGCTGAGATCTCGTGGGTCGATGCGCGCGACATGGCACAGCGCCTGGGCGTGCGCTATGACGAGATCGCCATCCACCCCATGTTCGAGGCCTTTCGCAGTGCCCTGAGCGCCGACTTCAAAGGCCTGCCCGAAGACGCGACGGAAGAAAACATCCAGGCCCGCATCCGCGGCACCTTGCTCATGGCGCTGTCGAACAAGCACGGCGCCATCGTGCTGACCACCGGCAACAAGAGCGAAATGGCCACCGGCTACTGCACCCTGTATGGCGACATGGCCGGCGGCTTTGCGGTGATCAAGGATGTGGCCAAGACGCTGGTGTACCGGTTGTGCGAATGGCAAAACCGCCAGCCCACCTTGCGCGCCGATGGCACGCGCGGGCCCATCATTCCCGAACGCATCCTCACTCGTGCGCCATCGGCCGAGTTGCGACCGGACCAGACCGACCAGGACAGTCTGCCGCCCTATGAAGTGCTCGATGCCATCTTGCAGCGCTACATGGAGGCTGACCAGGGCGCTGAAGAGATCATCGCGGCCGGCTTCGAGCGCAAGGTGGTGGAGCGCGTGACCTGGTTGATCAAGACCAATGAATACAAGCGCCGCCAGTCGCCCGTGGGCATTCGCATCACGCACCGCGCCTTCGGGCGTGACTGGCGCTACCCGATCACGTCGAAGTTTCGTGCTTAAATTGCCGCCGCACCCCGCGCCTTGGAGCCTTTGCAATGAAACAAATCACCGCCGTCATCAAGCCGTTCAAGCTCGAAGAAGTACGCGAGGCCCTGGCCGAAGTCGGCGTGTCGGGGCTGACGGTGACGGAAGTAAAAGGCTTCGGGCGCCAGAAGGGCCATACCGAGCTGTACCGCGGTGCCGAATACGTGGTCGACTTCCTGCCCAAGGTGAAGGTCGAGGTGGTGGTGAAAGACGCTGACCTGGAACGTTGCATCGAAGCCATCGTCAAGGCCGCCAAGACCGGCAAGATCGGCGACGGCAAGATCTTTGTCACGGCGGTTGAACAGGTGGTGCGCATCCGCACCGGCGAGACCGACGAATCAGCGGTTTGATGATCCGGGGCGTGCCCCGGCCAAGCCTCAGATCCTG
>JAYUPO010000243.1:0-10533 GCA_043760085.1 Burkholderiales bacterium | reverse complement strand
CGATGCGCTGGGCGTCGCGTTCGGTCCCCAATGTGGTGACTACCAGGGCCTGGGTCTCGCCGCGCGTAAACAAAGCCGAGCCGTGGGTGCGCGGCAGCACGCCGGTGCGGATTTCGATCGGGCGCACGGTGCGCGTGTCGCGGCCGTCGATGCGCGGTTCGCCCGACAGAATCTGGCTGCGCACGATCTTGGCTTCGATGTCGAACAGCAGGCCTTCCACCTTCACCGCATCAAAGGCCAGGCCTTCGGCTGTGAGTGCGGCCTTGGTGGCGGCGGTGGCTTCGCGGCAGGCCTGTGTACGGGCTTGTTTGCTGCGGATTTGATAGGCCGCGCGCAGCGGGCCTTCTGCCAGGCCATTCACCTTGGCGATGAAGGCTTCGTCTTTGGCTGGGGCGGCCCAAGTCCATTCGGGCTTGCCGGCGTCGCGCACCAGTTCGTTGATCGCCTTGATCGCGATGTTGCCCTGCTCATGGCCAAAGACCACCGCGCCGAGCATCACTTCCTCGCTCAACTGGTCGGCTTCGGACTCCACCATCAGCACAGCGGCTTCGGTGCCGGCCACCACCAAGTCGAGCTTGGATTCGGCGATCTGGGTCTTGCTCGGGTTGAGCACATAGGCACCGTTGAGGTAGCCCACACGCGCCGCGCCGATGGGGCCACTGAACGGGATGCCCGAGATGGCCAATGCGGCGCTGGAGCCGATGAGCGCAGCGATGTCCGCCGGCACTTCGGGGTTGAGCGACAGCACGTGGATCACCACTTGCACTTCGTTGTAGAAGCCTTCAGGGAACAGCGGGCGGATCGGGCGGTCGATGAGGCGGCTGGTTAACGTTTCCAGTTCACTGGGGCGGCCTTCGCGTTTGAAGAAGCTGCCCGGGATCTTGCCCGCGGCGTAGGTCTTTTCGATGTAGTCCACCGTCAGCGGGAAGAAGTCTTGCCCGGCCTTGGCCTCGGTCTTGGCCACCACGGTGGCCAGCACCACGGTGTCGTCCATGCTCACCAGCACGGCGCCGCTCGATTGGCGCGCGATTTCGCCGGTTTCAAGGGTCACCGTGTTGGCGCCCCACTGGAAGGTCTTGGTGACTTTGTTGAAGATGCTCATTGCGGTGTCTCCGTTTGGGGGTGGGCACGCTTGCGGTGGTGCCGAAGGACCAGGAGCCTGTGGTGGCGCGCCACCTTGCCTGCCTGCGCAATGCCATTCCAGCGCCGCCCGCGCTGCGGGGCGGTGGTGGAATGACACAGCTGCGCTGTCACCAGGCCATGCTCCAAAGGCGACAGCCCGTGCTGGTGCTTTCCAGGCAGGCGTGTCGCATCAGGTTTTTGACTTTTCCAAAACTACTTGCGCAAGCCGAGTTTGGCGATCAGCGCGGTGTAGCGCTCGGCGTCGGTGTCTTTGAGGTAAGACAGCAGGCTCTTGCGCTTGTTGACCATCTTCAACAGGCCGCGGCGGCCATGGTGGTCTTTGAGGTGGGTCTTGAAGTGCGGCGTCAACTCGTTGATGCGGGCCGTCAGCAGGGCCACTTGCACTTCGGGGGAGCCGGTGTCTGCGGGGCCACGGGCGTGGGCCTTGATGACTTCGGCGGTTTGGGCGCTGGCCATGGTCATGGCGTTTCCTTGTGTATTGGAAGCCACCATGAAACGCCCCGGGGCGGGGCGCAGCGCAGCGGTTTCCTGGTTTGACTTGCGAACGCGGGTGAAACCGACCCACGCCGTGCTTGAACGCCCTTGACACAACGTGCTTCGAGCAAAACCGTTGGATTATAGCCAGGCTCGGCGGCCCGTCCCCTTGCCCGTGTTGACCCAACTCAAACAGCCACCCCTTGAAGCCGCGCCGTGTGCAGCCACATGGGGAGCATGGGCCCGGCGCCGGTTTGCCAGGCCTTCACTGCACCAAGGAGTTCACCATGTTCCTCGTCCCCATGACCCGCCGCACCTCTGACCTGGCGCGCAACGTCGAGCGCTTCTTTGATGATGGCTTTGACCGCTTCCTGGCCCCGGCTGCCGAAGGGCTGCGCAGCCCCGCGCTCGACGTGGCCGAGTCCGACAAGGCCTACACCGTGAAGATCGATCTGCCCGGCGTGGGCAAGGAAGACGTGAAGATCGCCATCGACGGCCGGCGTGTCACCGTGGAAGCGCAAACCCGCAAGGCTGACGAGAAAAAGGAGGCCGACCGCATCGTCTACCGCGAGCGTTCGCTGGCCAGCTATTCACGCAGCTTCAACCTGGCGCAGGAGGTTGACCAGGCTGAGTCCGCGGCGCAAATGGACCAGGGTGTGCTGACCCTGACATTGGCCAAGCGCCGCGCCAACGGGGCGGCGCAACTGACCGTCAAGTAAGCCCCTGCCCCAGCTAGGCCAAAGGCCAGCGCGGCCGCACTTCAAAGGTGGCCGCGCTGGCCGTGCCGCTGGTGCCGGTCGTGGGCGGCAAGCGGCGCTGCCAGCGCATGGCGGCGGCCAGCGCGATCATGGCGCCGTTGTCGGTGCACAGCGCCAGGGCGGGGTAGTGCACCTGCGCGCCCACGCGCGCGCAGGCCAGGCCCAGGCGCTCGCGCAGGCGCGCATTGGCACCCACTCCGCCGGCCACCACCAGCCGCTTCAGACCACTGGCCTTGAGCGCGCGTTGCGCCTTGGCACACAGCACGTCAACGATGGCCGCCTGCGTGCTGGCCGCCATGTCGGCGCGCACCGGGTCTGAAAGCGGCTGCGGCAGCCGCGCCAGCTTCACTGCCACAGCGGTCTTCAGGCCGGCAAAGGAAAAGTCCAGCCCCGCAGCACCCAGCATGGGGCGCGGCAAGTCGAATGCACGCTCGTCGCCCTGTTCGGCCAACTTGGCCAATGCCGGCCCACCCGGGTAGCCCAGGCCGAGCAGCTTGGCAGTCTTGTCGAAGGCCTCGCCGGCGGCGTCGTCCACCGTTTCACCCAGCAACTCGTATTGGCCGACGTCTTGCACCCGCATCAGCTGCGTGTGGCCGCCCGACACCAACAGCGCGATGAAGGGGAACTGCGGCGCGTCGTCGCTCAAGAACGGCGAGAGGAGATGCCCTTCAAGGTGATGCACCGGCCAGGCCGGCTTGTTCAGCGCCATGGCCAGCGCCGCGGCCATGCCGGCACCCACCAGCAGCGCGCCGGCCAGGCCCGGCCCCTGGGTGTAAGACACGGCGTCGATCTCGTCGAGCCGGCAATTCGCCTGCGCCAACACCTGCCGGGTCAGCGGCAACAGGCGGCGAATGTGGTCGCGCGACGCCAGTTCCGGCACCACGCCGCCATAAGCCTGATGCATCTCGACCTGGCTGTGCAGGGCGTCGGCCAGCAGCGTGGGTGTGCCCGCCGCAGCAGCCCGCACCAGGGCCACGCCGGTTTCGTCGCAAGACGATTCAATGCCCAGGATCAGCACGCCAGACTCAATGGTTTTCGCGTGCGTGGTTGATCGTGTACTTGGGCAACTCGATCGTCACGTCTTGCTGCGAAAGAATAGCCTGGCACGACAGGCGCGACAGCGGTGTGAGGCCCCAGGCGCGATCGAGCAGGTCTTCCTCGCTTTCATCCATTTCGCCCAGCGACTTGAAACCCTCGCGCACGATCACGTGGCAAGTGGTGCAGGCACAGCTCATTTCGCAGGCATGCTCGATGGCGATGCCGTTTTCAAGCAAGGCTTCGCACACCGATGTGCCCGGTTCGGCCCGGATCTCGTCGCCCAGCGGGCACAGCTCGGCATGGGGCAGGATCTTGATCACCGGCATCTCGTTCAGACCTCGTCAATGCGGCGGCCGGCCAGCGCCTGCTGGATGCCACGGTTCATGCGCGCCGCGGCGAAATGCTCGGTGCCATCGGCCAGCGCCTTCACCGCGGCGTCGATCGCTGCGGTGTCGTCACTGGTGGCAGCGGCCTGGGTCAAGCGCATCAGGCTGGCGATGGCATCGCGCTGCGCCGGCGTGAGCAAGTCACCATCGGCTTGCAGGGCCGAGGCCGCGGCCAGCGTCATGCGCTGTGCCTCAACACGGGCTTGGCGCAGCGCGCGTGCCGCCATGTCGGCATGGGCGTGGGTGAAGCTGTCGCGCAGCATGTTGGCGATCTGATCGTCGCCCAAGCCGTAGCTGGGTTTGACCACCACATTGGCTTGCACGCCTGAGCCGGTTTCTTGCGCCGCCACACTGAGCAGGCCGTCGGCATCGACCTGGAACGTGACGCGAATTCGCGCCGCGCCGGCCACCATGGGCGGAATGCCGCGCAGCTCGAAACGCGCCAGCGAACGGCAGTCGCTCACCAGTTCGCGCTCGCCCTGCACGACGTGAATGGCCATCGCCGTCTGCCCGTCTTTGAAGGTGGTGAACTCCTGCGCCTTGGCCACGGGGATGGTGGTGTTGCGTTCGATGATGCGTTCCACCAGGCCGCCCATGGTTTCCAGGCCCAGCGACAGCGGAATCACATCGAGCAACAGCAATTGCCCATCGCGTGAATTGCCGGCCAGGGCATTGGCCTGGATGGCCGCACCCAAGGCCACCACTTCGTCAGGGTTCACGTCGGTCAGCACCTCGCGGCCGAAGAATTCCGCCACGGCCGCGCGCACCGCCGGCATGCGCGTGGAGCCGCCCACCATGACCACGCCCTGCACATCGGCCGGGCTGAGCCGGGCATCTCGCACCACCCGGCGCACCGCGCCCAGCGTGCGCGCCAACAGCGGCTGGGTCAGGGCTTCGAATTGTGCGCGGCTGATCTGGAACTGTAGATCGCGACCGCCGATGCGCGCCGCCCACACCGCTTCCTGCGCCGTGCTCAGCACTTCCTTGGCCGCGCGCGCGGCCACCAGAGCGTTGCGCAGATCCTGCGCACCGGTGGCCTGCACGCCGGCCTGGGCCAGCGCCCAATGCGCCAGCGCCAGGTCGAAATCGTCACCACCCAACGCAGCATCACCGCCCGTGGCCACCACCTCAAACACCCCATGGTTGAGCCGCAGCAACGAGATGTCGAAGGTGCCGCCACCCAGGTCGTACACCGCATACAGGCCTTCGCTGCCATGGTCCAGCCCATAGGCCACGGCGGCTGCGGTGGGCTCGTTGATCAGCCGCAGCACGTTCAGCCCGGCCAGTTGCGCAGCGTCCTTGGTGGCCTGGCGCTGGGCGTCGTCGAAGTACGCCGGCACGGTGATCACGGCGCCGTGGATGTCGTCATCGAAGCTGTCTTCGGCACGCTGGCGCAGGCTGGCCAGGATTTCGGCCGACACTTCCACCGGCGACTTCGCCCCCGCACGGGTAACGATATTGACCATGCCCGCACCGTCGATCAATTGATAGGGAACATGCGCCGCGTCTTTCACATCGGCCAGCGTGCGGCCCATGAAGCGCTTGACCGAGGCCACCGTATTGGCCGCGTCTTCACCTTGCGCGGCGCGCGCATCGAAGCCGATCTGCCGCTTGCCACCTTCCAGGTAGCGCACCACCGACGGCAGGATCACACGGCCCTGCGCGTCGGGCAGGCATTCGGCCACGCCATGGCGCACCGCGGCCACCAGCGAATGCGTGGTGCCCAGGTCGATGCCCACGGCAATGCGCCGCTGGTGCGGGTCGGGCGCCTGGCCCGGTTCGGAGATTTGCAGCAGGGCCACGTTCAAGTTTCCAGTGTTTCCAGACGCCGTTGGATGTCTTGTGAGAAACGCTCCACAAACATCAGCGCCCTGACTTCGCGGGCGGCTTCGGCCATGTTTTGTTCAGCATCAATCAGGGCTTGCAAGCGACGCAAGCGCGCCTGCTCGTCTGCCGCCACGGCTTGCGCCAAGGCCTGTACCGTGGCTTCGTCGGCAGCCTCATCCAGCGCTTCACGCCACTGCATCTGCTGCATCAAGAATGCCGCGGGCATGGCGGTGTTGTCTTCAGCGCGAATCGGTTGGCCGCGCAACTCGCACAAATAGGCCGCGCGTTTGAGCGGGCTCTTCAAACGCTGATAAGCCTCGTTCACACGCACCGCCCATTGCATGGCCAGGCGCTGCGCGGCCGCACCCTGGGCGGCAAAACGGTCGGGGTGGACTTCGCCTTGCAGGGCGCGCCAGCGCGCGTCCAACTCGCGGCGCTCCAGGGCCTGGCGCGCAGGCAGGCAAAACAGCGTGAAGTCGTCGTCGTCAAGCTTCATGGCTGCAGGCGCTTGGCATAAAAGAGCGACAAGCCGTTGTCGGGATAGCCGCCAAAGGCCGGGCGCAACGCATAACCACCGCGCTCGTAAAGGCGCACCGCGTTAGTTTGCAGCGTGCCCGTTTCCAGCATAGCCAGGCTGATGCCTTGCCCGCGCGCGGCCTCTTCCAGCGCAGCCAGCAAAGCAGCCGCCACGCCCTGCCCGCGAGCCGCAGGCAACACCATCATGCGCTTGACTTCAACATAACGTTCACCTTGAGTGGCGGCATCCCCCGGCATGCTGCGCACGGCGCCGCAACCCACCAGCACCGAGCCATGCCACGCCGCCAAGAAGCGCACTTCGGGCGCCAACAGCTCCTGCAAGCTGAGGATGTGGTTGGCCTCGGGCTCATACAGGCCGGCCAGGTAGGCATCGAGCTCAGCCAGCAGCGCGACCACCTGCGGGTGATCGGGCCGCTCGGGGCGAATGGCTAAAGGGGGCTTGCTGTTCATGCGCTTCACGCCCACAACCACTGCGCGCCGGCCAGGCCGCGCAGCCGGGCTCGCAGCGGGGTTTAAACGCGGAACGACTCGCCGCAACCGCAGCGGTCTTTCTCGCGCGGGTTGTGGAACTTGAAGCCTTCGTTCAGGCCTTCACGCGCATAGTCGAGCTCGGTGCCATCGATGTATGGCAGGCTTTTCGGGTCGACCAACACCTTCACACCATGGTCTTCGAATACCACGTCTTCAGGTGCCACATCGTCGGCGTATTCGAGCTTGTAGGCCAGGCCCGAGCAACCGGTGGTCTTCACGCCCAGGCGCACACCCACGCCGCGCCCGCGCTTGGCGATGTAGCGGGTAACGTGGCGGGCAGCCGCTTCAGACAGGGTAACGGGCATATCAGTGCTGCGCCACGGCTGCGCCATGCTTGGCTTTGTAGTCTTGTACCGCCGCCTTGATGGCGTCTTCAGCCAGGATGGAGCAGTGGATTTTCACCGGCGGCAGTGCCAGCTCTTCGGCGATGTGGGTGTTCTTGATGGTCATGGCTTCATCGAGCGTCTTGCCCTTGACCCATTCGGTGACCAATGACGACGAGGCGATGGCCGAGCCGCAGCCATACGTCTTGAAGCGCGCGTCTTCGATCAAACCCGTGGCCGGGTTGACCTTGATTTGCAGCTTCATCACGTCACCGCACGCCGGTGCACCGACCATGCCGGTGCCCACCGTGTCGTCACCCTTTTCGAACGAGCCCACGTTGCGCGGGTTTTCATAGTGCTCGACGACTTTTTCGCTATAGGCCATGTCTGTTCTCCGGTGTTGCTGGCGTGATCAGTGGGCGGACCACTGAATCGTTGAAATGTCGATGCCATCCTTGTACATCTCCCACAGTGGCGAGAGCTCGCGCAGTTTGGCCACCGGCTCTTGCAGCGTGGCCACGGCGTAGTCGATTTCCGCCGTGGTGGTGAAGCGGCCGATGGTCATGCGCAGGCTGGAATGCGCCAGTTCGTCACTGCGCCCCAGGGCACGCAGCACATAGCTGGGCTCCAGGCTGGCCGAGGTGCAGGCCGAGCCCGACGACACCGCCAAGCCCTTCACGCCCATGATCAGCGATTCACCTTCAACATAGTTGAATGAAGCGTTGATGTTGTGCGGCACGCGCTTTTCAAGATGGCCGTTGATGAACACCTGCTCGATGCCTTGGATGCCGTTCAGCAAGCGCTGCTGCAGCATGCGAATGCGCTCGATCTCGGTGCCCATTTCCACCCGCGCAATGCGAAAGGCCTCGCCCATGCCCACTATCTGGTGCGTGGGCAGCGTGCCCGAGCGCAGGCCGCGCTCGTGGCCGCCACCGTGCATTTGCGCTTCCAGGCGCACGCGCGGCTTGCGCCGCACATACAGCGCGCCGATGCCCTTGGGGCCATAGGTCTTGTGCGAGGCCAGGCTAAGCAAGTCAACCGGCAATTGCGCCATGTCGATGGTGACCTTGCCGGTGGCCTGAGCGGCGTCGACGTGGAAGATGATGCCGCGCTCGCGGCACAGCGCGCCGATGGCCGGGATGTCCTGCACCACGCCGATTTCGTTGTTGACGAACATCACCGAAATCAGGATCGTCGTCGGGCGGATCGCGGCCTTGAGCTTTTCAAGGTCGAGCAAACCGTCTTCCTGCACATCGAGGTAAGTTACCTCGAAGCCCTGGCGTTCCAGCTCACGCATGGTGTCGAGCACGGCCTTGTGCTCGGTCTTCACGGTGATGAGGTGCTTGCCGCGCTCTTTGTAGAACTGCGCCGCGCCCTTGATGGCCAGGTTGTTGCTCTCGGTGGCGCCGCTGGTCCAGACGATTTCGCGCGGGTCGGCATTGAGCAGCCTGGCCACTTCTTCGCGCCCCTTTTCAACCGCTTCTTCGGCTTCCCAACCCCAGGCGTGGCTGCGTGAAGCGGGGTTGCCGAAGTGTTCGCGCAGCCAGGGCACCATGGCGTCAACAACGCGCGGGTCGCACGGCGTGGTGGCGCCGTAATCCATGTAGATGGGGAAGTGCGGGGTCATGTTGGATCGGTTTGTGCTGCTTGACTTCAATAAGGCGTTGCCTTATTTCGAAAAGGCGTTGCCCAGGGCGAACACCGAATTTGGCGCCGTGATCTTGATCGGCCGCACCACAGGCTGCGACGAAATGGCGCGCTTCACAGGCGCGTCGCTGACGGACACGCCCTTGGCGATCTGGTCATCGACCAGCTTCTTCAGTGAAATCGAGTCCAGGAACTCGATCATCTTGGCGTTCAGGCTGGCCCACAGGTCGTGCGTCATGCAGCGGCCGGTGTCGTCGCCCATGCAGTTTTCCTTGCCGCCGCAGCCGGTGGCGTCGATCGGTTCATCGACCGCCACGATGATGTCGGCCACAGTGATGTCTTGCGCCGCACGGCCAAGCGAATAGCCGCCGCCGGGGCCGCGCGTGCTTTCCACCAGCTCGTGGCGGCGCAGCTTGCCGAACAATTGCTCAAGGTAAGACAGCGAGATTTGCTGGCGCTGGCTGATGGCAGCCAGGGCCACGGGGCCGTTCTGGGCGCGCAGGCCCAGATCGATCATGGCGGTTACCGCGAAGCGGCCTTTGGTGGTCAAGCGCATTGCATTTCTCCTTCAGGCTGGCCCGGAGGCGGACACCCGGGTGTTCCCGAGTAGATAAGTCAAGTATAGCCTGAAGCCGAGTAATTTAGTCGTGTTTGCCAGGCTATGCCCCCGGCGCGGCCAGGGGCACGACGTTGGTGTCGTGCCCAGCGGCACCAAAGGCCTGCTCGCGCAGCAAGGCCAGTTGGTCGCGCAGGCGTGCCGCCTTCTCGAATTCGAGGTTGCGCGCGTGGTCGAGCATTTGCTTTTCCAGCAGCTTGATGCGTTTGCCCAGGTCGCGCTCGCTCATGGCTTCCACTTCGGCAGCGGCCTGGGCTGATTTCAAGTCGTCCTTGGCGGTCTTGTCTGACACCACGCCGTCGATCATGTCGCGCACCTGCTTGCTCACGCTGCGCGGGGTGATGCCCTCTTGCAGGTTCCAGGCCACTTGCCTGGCGCGCCGGCGTTCGGTTTCACCCAGGGCGCGTTCCATGGAGTCGGTGATGCGATCGGCATACAAGATGGCGCGGCCGTTGACATGGCGCGCCGCGCGGCCGATGGTCTGGATGAGCGAGCGGCCCGAGCGCAGGAAGCCTTCCTTGTCGGCATCCAGGATGGCCACCAGCGACACCTCGGGGATGTCCAGCCCCTCGCGCAGCAGGTTGATGCCCACTAGCACGTCGAACAGCCCCAGGCGCAGGTCGCGGATGATCTCCACGCGCTCCACGGTGTCGATGTCGCTGTGCAGGTAGCGCACTTTCACGCCGTTGTCGCTGAGGTATTCCGTCAGTTGCTCGGCCATGCGCTTGGTCAGCGTGGTGATGAGCACGCGCTCGTTGATCTGCGAGCGCAAGCGAATCTCTTGCAGCACGTCATCAACCTGATGCGCAGCGGGGCGCACTTCGCACATCGGGTCGACCAGGCCAGTGGGGCGAACCAACTGCTCCACCACCTGGCCGGCATGGCGATCCTCGTAGTCAGCCGGCGTGGCCGAGACGAACACCACCTGGCGCATCTTGCCTTCAAATTCTTCAAATTTCAGCGGCCGGTTGTCCAGCGCACTGGGCAGGCGAAAGCCATATTCCACCAGCGTGGTCTTGCGCGCACGGTCGCCGTTGTACATGCCGCCGAACTGGCCGATCAGCACATGGCTTTCGTCCAGAAACATGATGGCATCACGCGGCAAATAGTCCACCAGCGTGGGCGGCGGTTCACCCGGCAGCGCACCCGAGAGATGCCGTGTGTAGTTTTCAATGCCTTTGCAGTGGCCCACTTCCACCAGCATTTCCAGGTCGAAGCGGGAGCGCTGCTCCAGGCGCTGGGCCTCGACCAGC